>JAEYXI010000446.1 GCA_023428515.1 Pseudomonadota bacterium
GAACCACCTGATCCCTTCCCGAACTCAGAAGTGAAACGACGCATCGCCGATGGTAGTGTGGGGTCTCCCCATGTGAGAGTAGGTCATCGTCAAGCTCCTATTCCAAAACCCCTGGTCAGCGATGACCGGGGGTTTTGCTTTTGCGCGCGGAAAAGTCTGCGAAAATCCGGGGAAAAGGCAGCTATACGGCAGGGCTTTTCGTAGGCAAAGCGCAAGTGCCTCTATATGATGCGTGCCTGGCTAGTGTGGGGCGTCTATGCAGACCTTGCTGAAACTACTTCAAGACGGGCGATTCCACTCCGGTGAGGAGTTGGGGGCAGTACTGGGCATCAGTCGCAGTGCAGTCTGGAAACGCTTGCAGCACCTGGAGGCTGAACATGGCCTGCAGTTCCACAAGGTGCGTGGCCGGGGTTACCGCCTGGCGAGTCCCCTCAGTCTCCTGGATCCGCGGAAGATCGACAGCCTCTGGCCGGTCGAGATCATGCCCACCGTCGATTCGACCAATAGCGAGGCCATGCGCAGGCTCGCGGCTGGAGCCTCGACGCCTTTCGTTATCGTCGCCGAGCAGCAGACTGCCGGGCGTGGACGTCGCGGCCGAGCCTGGGTCAGTCCCTATGGAGAGAACCTCTATTATTCTCTGGCCATTACTGTCAGGGGGGGCGCTCGGGAGCTCGAAGGGTTGAGCCTGGTTGTCGGTCTCGCGGTGCTCCGGGCCCTGGAGTCTTTGGGCGTCCGGGACGCCGGGTTGAAGTGGCCGAACGACCTTCTGCAGGGAGGCAAGAAGATCGCCGGAATTCTCCTGGAGCTGAGTGGCGACCCCGCGGATCTGTGTCATGTCGTTATCGGCATAGGGATCAACGTCAACATGAAGACCGCCACTGATATCGGCCAGCCTTGGACCTCCCTGCGCGAAGCGCTGGGGGAGCTGGTGGATCGTTCGCGGCTGCTTTCTGCTCTCAATCGGCAGTTGGCCGATTATCTCGATAGGCATTCGCGCGAAGGCTTTGCTGCAAGTCGCGAGGAGTGGGAGTCCTGCAATCTCTGGCAGGGTGCCCAGGTCATTCTCTCGACTGCTCTGAGTTCCATCGAGGGTCGTGTGCTGGGTGTCGATAGCCGAGGAGCGCTGCGTCTCGAGGTGGATGGCGTGGAGCAGGGGTTCAGTGGAGGGGAGCTTAGTTTGAGGTTGCGTCAATGATTCTTGAGCTCGACTGTGGAAACTCGCTGATCAAGTGGCGGGTCATCGAGGGCGCGGCACGGTCGGTCGCCGGTGGCCTTGCGGAGTCCGATGATGCCCTGGTCGAACAGTTAACATCGCAGCAAGCGCTGCCAGTGCGAGCCTGTCGCCTGGTGAGCGTTCGCAGCGAGCAGGAAACCTCGCAACTGGTCGCACGGTTGGAGCAACTGTTCCCGGTTTCGGCGCTGGTTGCATCATCCGGCAAGCAGTTGGCGGGAGTGCGCAACGGCTATCTCGACTACCAGCGCCTGGGGCTCGACCGCTGGTTGGCCCTCGTCGCGGCTCATCACCTGGCTAAGAAGGCCTGCCTGGTCATTGATCTGGGGACCGCGGTCACCTCTGACCTGGTCGCGGCGGATGGAGTGCATCTGGGGGGCTACATATGCCCGGGCATGACCCTGATGAGAAGCCAGTTGCGCACCCATACCCGACGTATCCGCTACGACGATGCAGAGGCCCGTCGGGCGCTTGCCAGTCTCCAGCCAGGGCAGGCCACGGCCGAGGCGGTTGAGCGGGGTTGTCTGCTCATGCTCAGGGGGTTCGTTCGTGAGCAGTACGCCATGGCGTGCGAGCTGCTCGGTCCGGATTGTGAAATATTCCTGACGGGTGGGGATGCCGAACTGGTTCGCGACGAACTGGCTGGCGCCCGGATCATGCCGGACCTGGTTTTCGTAGGGCTGGCACTGGCTTGCCCGATTGAGTGAGAGGATCTATGCGCTGGTTCTTCCTGTTTCTCCTGGCCCTGAACGTCTTCTACTACGTCTGGCACCAGCAGCAATCCCCGCTACGGGCCAAGGAAATCGCACCGCTGGAACTCTATAAGGATGGGCAGAAGAACATTCTGCTGTTGGCCGAGAGCAACCTTGCTTCCAGGGCGCGCTCGGGATCGCAGGTGCCGGCGCCGAGTGTGCCTCCGGCTGCCGAAGAGTCGATCGCATCCGAGTCGGCCTGTCTCTATCTTGGCGGAGGCGGTGAGGAGGCGGATGCCCGAAGGTTGCAGCAGCGCCTGCTGGGCCTGGATATCGAGGCGGAGGTCGAGGCCCGTGGGGAGATGAGCGTCGATTACTGGGTCTATCTTCCTCCGCTAGCCTCGCGGGAGGCTGCGCTTCGTCAGTTGAAGGAGCTTCAGGCGCGCAATATCGACAGCTACCTGATTGGCGAGGGAGTGCTGGCCAATGGCATTTCTTTGGGGATGTTTTCCGCGCGGGATTCGGCTGAAAGTGCGCAGGCCCGTCTCAAGACGGCAGGTTACGAGGCGGAGCTGAAGGAATTGCCCCGCGGGCAGCGTGATTTCTGGGTAAGGGTGGCACCCGGCAGCCGGCGTCTGGTGGATGAGCAACTGCTCCAGGAGCTGGCTCGGGACTTCAAGGGATTGCAGCATCAAATAATGTCGTGCAAAGGTGTTGCATCCCCCTGATGGTTTGCATAGAATGGCGCCCGCTTCGCAGGGGGAAGGCTGAAAGACTCCTGCCATGAAGTTGCTGTTGAAACCTAAGTTCAGGTTTTTTAAGAGAAAACTCTTGACAGCAAGGTGGCAGACGTAGAGAATGCCGCCCACCAGTTTGGAGGGATTCCCGAGTGGCCAAAGGGATCAGACTGTAAATCTGACGTCATAGACTTCGAAGGTTCGAATCCTTCTCCCTCCACCAGTTTAAAAGCGTGAGCTTCGGGCTCCGCGGGTATAGTTCAGTGGTAGAACCTCAGCCTTCCAAGCTGATGATGCGGGTTCGATTCCCGCTACCCGCTCCAGTCAAGTTGCTTGTGTTTCGCTCATGTAGCTCAGTTGGTAGAGCACACCCTTGGTAAGGGTGAGGTCAGCGGTTCAAATCCGCTCATGAGCTCCATTTATCCAGGGGCAGATATGAAAATATCTGCCCTTGTTCTAATGGTAGCGTGATCCGCTCAATTCCTTGAAGGGGATGGTCTCCATGGCTAAAGAAAAATTTGAACGGAACAAGCCGCACGTCAACGTCGGCACCATCGGTCACGTCGACCACGGCAAGACGACGCTGACGGCAGCGCTGACGAAGGTTTCGACCGACAAGGGTTGGTCGAACTCGTTCGTGTCGTACGACGACGTTGCGAAGGCGTCTGCCGCGCAGGGCCGCCGCGACGCTTCGAAGATTATCACGATCGCCACCTCGCACGTCGAGTACGCCACCGAGAACCGCCACTACGCCCACGTCGACTGCCCGGGCCACGCCGACTTCGTGAAGAACATGATCACGGGTGCCGCCCAGATGGACGGCGCGATCCTCGTCGTGTCCGCCGTTGACGGCCCGATGCCGCAGACCCGCGAGCACATCCTGCTCG
>JAEYXI010000461.1 GCA_023428515.1 Pseudomonadota bacterium
AAAAGGAAGAATCGTGTTCTAGCGGCGCGGCCGGAAAAGAGCAAGGTGTGTTTCACCGCGTCCTGATCCTAAACTGCCCGGATCGGACACGCTTGCCGGAAGCGAGGCCATGATGACCAGAACTGCCAGCTGCTCCTGCGGCCAGTTGCGGATATGCTGTGAAGGCGAACCGGTAAAAGTCTCGCTCTGTCACTGCCTGGAATGTCAGCGACGGACGGGCAGCGCCTTCGGGATCGCAGCATTTTTCGAGGCTTCCGCCACCGCTGCTGCCGGTTCGTCAAGCGTATTCGAGCGTCGGTCCGACAGCGGCTTTCCCGTCATCTCCCATTTCTGCGCGCGATGCGGCTCAACCGTCTACTGGTATCCGGCACGCAAGCCCGGCATGGTCGCCGTGGCGGTCGGTAATTTCGCCGATCCCGCTTTTCCCATGCCGTCGCAATCGGTCTATGACCAACACCGGCATAGCTGGGTTGCGTCGTCAATGTAACGCCATTCAGAATGGCTTCACGATCACCAGGATCACGATAGCGATCATCAAAAAGGTAGGAACCTCGTTAACGATCCGCCAGTGGCGGGCGGGCTTTTCGTTGCGATCCTCGGCGAAACGCCGCACCGAAGCGGACAGATAGCCGTGCACGCCCGACATTATGAGGACGAGCGCGATCTTCGCGTGCAGCCAGCCGCCGGAGAAGCCGAAACCCTTCCAGGCAAGCCAGAGGCCGAAGGCCCAGGTGACGATCATCGCCGGGTTGATGATGGCGCGCAGCAGCCGGCGCTCCATCACCTTGAAGGTCTCGGACTGCGGTGAACCCACCGGCACCTCCGAATGATAGACGAAGAGGCGCGGCAGATAGAGCATGCCGGCCATCCAGGAGATGACGGCGATGACATGGACGGCCTTTGCCCAGAGATAGAAATTCTCGGGGTCGAGCCAGAAGAGCAGGCCGGTCAGGATGGCGAAGATCGCCAATGCAACGAAAGCCCGTGTGACGGGTGAACCCTTGGCGTTGTCGGTCATGGCCGTTTCGCTCCTCTGATCTCGGCCAGCATCCGCTCGACATGGGCGATCGGCGTTTCCGGCGTGATGCCATGGCCGAGGTTGAACACCAGCGGTCCCTCGCCGAGTTCAGCCAGAATGGCGGCAACCCCTTCGGAAAGCGCCCGCCCGCCGGCGACGAGCCGTTGCGGGTCGAGATTGCCCTGGACCGCGCCTTCCTCCTGGAGACGCTTTGCCTGGGCGAGTGGTACGGTCCAGTCCAGGCCAAGCGCGGTGGCGCCGGTGACCGCTCGAAACCCGTCATAGCGGCTACCGGCTCCGCGCGGGAAGGCGATCACCGGAACGTCCGGATATACGGCGTGGACCTGTCTCACGATCTCGGCGATCGGCTCCACGCAGAAGGCGGCAAAACCTGCCTCGTCCAGGACGCCCGACCATGAATCGAAGATCTGCACAACGTCCGCGCCCGCCTCGATCTGGCGAATGAGGTAGGCGGCCGACTGGTCGGCGAGCATCCGCACCAGCCGCTTCATCGCCTCGGGATGCCGATAGGCAAACTGCCGTGCCGGCGCCTGGTCCGGCGTGCCGCGTCCCGCGATCATGTAGCTCGCCACCGTCCAGGGCGCGCCACAGAAGCCGATCAGCGTCGTCTCATCGGGCAGTTCGGCGCGCAGGCGCTTGACCGTCTCGTAGACAGGCGAAAGATTCACGTGAAACATCTCTGCGTCGAGACGGTCGATCTCGTCGGCTTCGATCGGCGTCATCAGCGGACCCGCGCCTTCCTCGAAGCGCAGGTCGCGGCCCAGCGCATGCGGCACGACGAGAATGTCGGAGAAGAGGATCGAGGCGTCGAAGCCGAAGCGGCGGATCGGCTGCAGCGTCACCTCTACGGCAAGATCGGGATTGTAGCAGAGGTCGAGGAAACTTCCGGCGCGCTTGCGCGTTTCACGATACTCGGGAAGGTAGCGGCCGGCTTGGCGCATCATCCAGACGGGGGGAGGAAAGGCTGTCTTTCCCCTCAGCACGTCGAGCACGACCCTTTCTCCAGACCTCGCCTCTAAAACCAAATCAAAGATTCTTTCTGTTTTCTGATTCTTAGACTCTGTGGGAATCGATTGTTGCAAACGGTCCCCAGGCGGCGTCGAAATCCGGCTTCCGTCTTACAGGAGCGGATTTCGCCGGGAAAGGACAAGTCTGGGGATCATCCGGATTCTGCGTGGTTTTGCCGCTACTTGGCGGGCAGCCGATTCATCGCTGATTTGCGTCGGGCGAAGAAGGCGGACTTTATCCCCACTGTCTTCCCGACGGGCGGAACGATCCTCACGCCGGAGCGAATTGTGGACATCCGGCCATCTGATACAGTCGCCCGGATCGGGCGGGCGGACTCCTCCCGTCTTGTCCACAGCGAGCCACAGGCTTGCGGAAAACCCTGTGAAGAGATGAACAAACGGCAGAGCTTCTTCCACCTCCATCTGATCTCCGACGCCACCGGCGAGACGCTGCTCGCCGCCGGGCGCGCCGTGTCGGCGCAATACAAGGACGCGCGCGCCATCGAGCACATATTCCCGCTGATCCGCACCGAGAAGCAGTTGGCGAAGGTGTTCGAGGACATAGAAGACGAACCCGGCATCGTGCTCTACACAGTGGTCGACCAGGCGCTGGCTCGCCAGATCGACGAGCGCTGCGCGGCGATGGGCTTGCCCTGCGTGTCGGTGCTGGAGCCGGTGCTGACCGTCTTCCAGTCCTATCTCGGTACGCCGGCAGGCCGCCGGGTCGGCGCGCAGCATGTGCTCGACGCCGAGTATTTCCGCCGCATCGACGCGCTGAACTTCACCATGGAGCATGATGACGGGCAGCTGCCCGAAGAGGCCGACCAGGCCGACATCGTGCTGATCGGCATATCCAGGACATCGAAGACGCCGACCTCGATCTACCTCGCCAACCGCGGCATCAAGACCGCCAACATCCCTATCGTGCTCGGCGTGCCGGTGCCGGACAGCCTTGTCAGGGCGAAGAACCCGCTGATCGTCGGGCTGGTGGCGACGGCCGAGCGCATCTCGCAGGTGCGCCAGAACCGCATACTCGGCCAGACGCCGGGCTTCCACGCCGAGGCCTATGCCGACCGGGCAGCCATATCCGAGGAACTGGCCTATGCCAGGCAGATCTTCACGCGTCACGGCTGGCCAATGATCGACGTCAGCCGGCGGTCGATCGAGGAGACGGCGGCGGCGATCGTCGCGCTGCGGGGGAAGGGGCGGCAGGGATGAAGCTCCGCTCCGGCGTGCTATAGCCACGAAGATCGAATTGAACGGAACCTGAGACATGGTTGAAAGAATAGTGCTGGCGTCGGGCAGCCCCTTCCGCAAGGCAATGCTGGAAGCGGCGGGCGTCGACATCGATGTAGTGCCGGCGAAGATCGACGAGCGTGCGGTGGAGAAGACGCTCGAAGGCAGCGGCGCGTCGCCGGAGGACGTGGCGCAGGTGCTGGCCGAGGCCAAGGCGCTCAACGTCAGCGAGAAGAATCCCGGCCGCCTGGTGCTCGGTTGCGACCAGACCCTGTCCCTGGGCGGCGAGCTGTTCCACAAGCCGAAGGACATGGAAGGCGCGCGGACGCACTTGCTCAAGCTGTCGGGAAAGACGCATCAGTTGAACAGTGCCGTGGTGCTGGCGAGGAACGGAGAGGCCTTCTGGCGATATGTCGGGGTCGCGAACCTGACCATGCGCAAGCTCGAGCCGGCCTTCATCGGCCGGCATCTGGCGCGGGTCGGGCCGATGGCGCTGAACTCGGTCGGCGCCTACCAGATCGAGGGCGAGGGCATCCAGCTCTTCGAAAAGGTGGAGGGCGACCATTTCACCATCGTCGGCCTGCCGCTCCTGCCATTGCTCAGGGAATTGCGGGAGCTTGGCGCCATCGATGGCTGAAATGAGAAGGGCTTTCGTCTGCGGCCATCCGATCGCGCATTCACGTTCGCCGAGAATCCACGGCTACTGGCTGCAGAAATACGGCATCGTCGGAAGCTACGAGGCGATCGACGTGGCGCCCGAGGACGCGGCAGGCTTCTTCGCGACGCTCGGGGAGCGGGGGCTTGCCGGCGGCAATGTGACGATCCCGCACAAGGAAGCAGCCTTTGCGGCCGCGGCCCGACGCGACGAGGCGGCCGAGAGTATAGGCGCCGTGAATACGCTGTGGTTCGAGGACGGCGTTCTCTGCGGCGGCAATACCGATGCCGAGGGTTTCGCCGCGAACCTCGACGAGCGCGCGCCGGGCTGGACGAAGACGGGTGCGGCCGTCGTGCTTGGCGCCGGCGGCGCGGCGCGGGCGGTGATCCAGGCGCTCAAGGAGCGCGGCTTCGCCGACATCAGGGTGACGAACCGGACGGCCGCGCGGGCGGTGGAACTCGCCGACCGCTTCGGTGAGGGGGTTTCGGCCCACTCGACGGCGGCGACCGATGAATTGCTTGCCGATGCCGGGCTGCTGGTCAACACGACGGCGCTGGGCATGGCCGGCAAAGACGGCGCGGATGAATTGCCGGCTAATCCCGCAATGCTGCCGCGGCATGCGATCGTTACAGACATTGTTTACGTCCCTTTGGAGACGCCGCTTCTGAAAGCCGCGCGAGAATGCGGGCTGAAGACGGTGGACGGGCTCGGCATGTTGCTCCACCAGGCGGCGCCGGGTTTCGAACGCTGGTTCGGCAGGCGTCCCGAGGTGACGGAAGAATTGCGTGCCATGATTGTTGCCGACATGGAGAAAGCCGCGGCGGACAAGCCATGATCGTGCTCGGCCTGACAGGCTCGATCGGCATGGGCAAGTCGACGACGGCGAAGATGTTTTCCGATTTCGGCGTGCCCGTGCATGATTCCGACGAGGCGGTGCACAGGCTTTATCGCGGCAAGGCTGCGCCGCTGGTGGAGGCGGCTTTTCCGGGCACGACAGCCGAGGGCGCGGTCGACCGGGCGAAGCTCGCCGAACGGGTACTTGGCGACGCCGCGGCGCTGAAACGGCTCGAGGCGCTTATCCATCCGCTGGTGCGCGCCGACGCCACGGCTTTCCTGAAGCGTCATCACGCGGCAGGCGCGCCTCTCGCGGTCGTCGACATCCCGCTCCTCTTCGAGACGGACGGCCAGGAGCGCGTCGATCAGGTCGTGGTGGTGACCGCCCCGCCCGACATGCAGCGCGAGCGGGTGCTTTCCCGGCCGGGCATGACCGACGAAAAATTCCGGAAAATCCTCGCCAAGCAGGTTCCCGACGAAGAAAAGCGGCGCCTGGCGGATTTCGTCATCGACACCGGCCAGGGCATGGAGGCGGCGCGCCATGCGGTGGCCGACATCATCGAGGAACTGACGGGAAAGCGGCCAACGGAAGTCTCATCATCCTCGGCCGGTGAATAGATTTTTTGCTTCGGCAATTTTTATCGCCTTGAAATCAAGGGCTTATGCGATTCATTCGCGCTTCGGCCATCCATTCGACCAACAAATCCGCCGCCTCCCTCATACTCCGACCCAGCAGCTTGCTTGTGGGAACGGGTGGCCACAACCTCCATTCAGGCAAGTGTGGCGCTGGAGTAACGCCCGCTGG
>JAEYXI010000475.1 GCA_023428515.1 Pseudomonadota bacterium
ACGCCGAAGCCGATGGCGATGAGCAGCGCGAAGGCGGCGACCACGCCGGCGACGCCCGCCTCCGGCCGATAGCCGAGGATGAGGCCGATAGTGAGGATGATGCCGCCGGCGATCAGGTGGCGCAGAATGTCGCCCGCCATCAGGCCGGCGAAGGGCGCGAGCGACCAGATGGGCAGCGAGCGGAAGCGGTCGAACAGCCCCTTGCCGAGGTCGGTCGACAGTCCCATGCCGGAATAGACCGAGTTGAACACCACGGTCTGCACGAGGATGCCGGGCAGGAAGAACTGCAGATATTCGCTGGGCGAGCCGGCAAGCGCGCCGCCGAACACGAAGGTGAAGAGCAGCGTGAACATGATCGGCGTCATGACCAGATCGAAGAGCTGCTCCGGCACGTGCTTGAACTTCAGGACGGCGCGCCAGCCGAAGACCAGCGCGTTGGACACCGCCGAGGGCGGCGCCGGGCGCTCGACGCGCTTCAGGAGGTGCGCAGAGGTTACGTCGCTCATGCCGCGTCTTCCTTGTGAGGTTCTGCCGGCTTGCCGGTGAGGGCGAAGAAGACCTCCTCGAGGCTCGGCTGGCCCATGGAGAAGTCGGAAAGCTCGATGCCGCCGGCGATGAGCTCGGCGAGCGCCTCGTTGGCCTCTCTCGCGGTGCCGCCGAGCACGGAAAGCTCCGCACCCTCGGCGCTGCGCTGCACGGAATGGCCGAGCCGGCGCTCGAGGACGGCGGCGGCCTCGTCGAGACGGGCAGGATCGGCGAGTGCGACATGCAGGAAGCCGGAGCCGGTGGCAGCCTTCAGCTCGCGGCTGGTGCCCTCGGCGATCTTCTTGCCGTGGTCGATGACGGCGATGCGCGCGGCAAGCTGGTCGGCCTCTTCGAGATACTGCGTGGTGAGCAGGATGGTGACGCCGGAATCGGCAAGGCCGCGGATCATCTTCCAGACATCCTTGCGCGCGTTCGGGTCGAGGCCGGTGGTCGGCTCGTCGAGGAAGAGCACGCCGGGCGTGATGATCAGCGAGGCCGCGATGTCCAGCCTGCGCCGCATGCCGCCGGAATAGTTCTTCACCTGCTTGTTGGCGGCGTCGGACAGGCCGAAGGCGGCGAGCAGATCGTCAGCGCGGCTTTTTGCGGCGCGGCCGCGAAAACCCCAGAGGCGCGCGAGCAGGACGAGGTTCTCGCGGCCGGTCAGGTCCTCGTCGAGCGAGGCGAACTGCCCGGTCATGGCGATCGACGCGCGAACCTCATGCGGCGCGGTGAGCAGATCGTGCCCCATCACGGTGGCGGTGCCTGCGTCGGGACGCGACAGCGTCGCCAGCATGCGCATCAGCGTCGTCTTGCCGGCGCCGTTGGGGCCCAGGATCGCGAAGATCATGCCTCTGGGCACGACGAGGTCGATGCCGTCGACGGCTTTCAATTCGCCGAAAGTCTTGACCATGCCGCGTGCGGCGACGGCCGGCTCCCCGGCAAGGGTGGAGAGGTTTCCCGTCGAGGAAAGATCGTTCATGGCGGTCATTCCAGCGGTTGAGCCAAGTTACTCGCTTGCGGCGAGCGGTCGCATATATAGATTTAGGAGCGCCTTTGGAACCGCGAGATGTGTTCCCGAAGCTCTCTCCTGACAAATGGGGGCATCGGGGGCGGCAAGGCGCTAGGCTATCGAGAGATCTAAAGCACGCCCTGAATCGATGTCGTCGACACGCCGGCAAAACGATTGCTGGCGTCGAGGCGGCATTGGAAAGACCTGACACCCCCGCTGTCGCTGATGGTGACCTCGATCGTCGTCGAGCCGTCTTCCGCGACCACGGGATCGTGTGCGGTGGCGAATTGCGGCTCCACGCCTTGCATGAACGCAACCTGATCCTGACAGAACGCGGCCTGTAAGGCGGGCCTGATCGGGCTGGTCCCGGGGGCGGTTGCGCGCGAGAGCGCCGGGATTCCATCGTCGGCGGATTGCGGGCCGACAGCTGCGGCCGGTCTCTGCGATGCGACGTCCGCCGCCGTGACGCCAAGCGATGCCCCGGGGTCCGACGTGGTGCAGGCCGCGAGCAGGAGAGCAGCAAACGCTGAGCCGGTTGCAGTCTTCATCCGCCGCTCCAGACCATTAGCCACCTTTCTACCGCCAGCGCGTCATATCGACAAATCTAGCGCTCGTTCAACCCTCGCGCCATCAAAGCATCGCTACTGACACATCAAGCGGATTGATGCTTGTCAGGCCGCCTGCACCTGCAGGGGTTGGGCCTGCCTGTCCTTGCCAAGGTGTTCCGCCAGACGGAAGGTCAGCGCCAGCAGGGTAAGGGTCGGGTTGGCTTGGCCGGAGGTCGGGAAGTTCGAGGCGCTGGCGACATAGAGGTTGCCGACGCCGTGGACGCGGCAGTCCGAATTCACGACGCCCTGCCTCGCGTCGTCCGACATGCGTGTGGTGCCGATATGGTGGCCGCCGACGATGCCGTTCCGCTTTGCCTTGTAGGTCAGCTTCTTTCGGTCGAAATCGAGCCGGCCGACGCGACGCAGCTGGAGTTCGCGGTCGAGCAGGTCGTAGCTCTTTTCCAGGCTCATCAGGTCGAGCTCGGTGATCTGCCAGTCGATCTTGAGACGCGGCATGCCAAATGCATCGCGTTCGGACGACAGCGTCAGCCGGCTGTCGGGATTCGGTGCCTGTTCGGCATGGAATTCGAGCTCGTAGCGGTTGTCGCGCGAGCCGAGCACGACCGACGGCAGCTTGCGCTCGGCGAAGGTCCGCTGCCGAAGCCAGTTGGTGCCGAAGCTGGCGAGGCGGAAGGGCTGGCGCGCGACATTGCCGACATGGCGCAGCCGACCGCCCCAGCTCACCGGGTTCTCGACGAACTTCCGGCTGTATTCGTAGAGCACCATGTCCTTGACCAGGAACATGGCCGACAGGATGGCGTCGCCATGCGAGGGGTCGGCGGGCTCGGGCAGGTGGGTGCGGAACGTCGTGTTGAGCAGTGAGAAGTCGCGCTGCGCCTTCTCCGTCAGCCAGAGCCGCCGGCGGACATAGATGCCATCCTTGTCGCGCGCATAGTCGTAGGCGATGCCGTCGGGGGGGCCGGCAAACGAGATGGTGCCGCCCGTTGCACAGAGATGGCTCATGTAGTTGCGGCCGAGACGGTCGCTGTGGTTGCCGATGCCGGCGGGATTGACGTCGTTGGAAGCAAGCAGCAGGCGGGTGG
>JAEYXI010000476.1 GCA_023428515.1 Pseudomonadota bacterium
TACGGACAGCAAGACGATCAAGCTCGCGGAGCGACGGGTCTTCTCGCAGTCTTTCAAGCCGCTTTATAACGAGGGCATGACGCTGGTCGAGCATGCCGCCGAGTATCTCGACGGCGAGGGCCGCGTCGAAGCCAAGAAGCTGTCGCGCCTGACGGCCACGCTTTATGCGGCCGAATCGATGCGCCTGACCACGCGGCTGATGCAGATCGCCTCATGGCTACTGCTCCAGCGCGCCGCCAATTCCGGCGAGATGAGCCGCGACCAGGTCGCCATCGAAAAGGCCAAGGTCAGGCTCGACACCGCTTCCGCGCACGCAGAGGCAACAGGCTGGGCCGAACTGCCGAAGCCCTTCGTCGACCTGGTGAACCGCTCGCTCAGCTTGCAGGCGCTGGTGCGCCGCATGGACGACGAGATCTACGGCAAGAACACGGTCGTGCCCATAACGGGCACGCGCAGTCCCAACCCGGTCTCCGACCAGATCTCCCTGCTCAACACCGCCTTCGCCCGCGGCTGACGCCCTTCGGCCCAGTCTGGCGGATATCCCCTGGAAACCGACGCCGACCGACGTTTCTGTTTCTGCTTTGTTCACATTTCTGTGGCATCGCCCTAGCTGAAAGGTAGAGTTCCGCAATGGCTCAGGCGATTCGCATCATCGGCATCGATCCCGGACTGAGACGCACCGGCTGGGGCGTGGTGGAGACGCTTGGCAATTCCCTGCGCTTCATTGCCGCCGGCACGGTAAAATCCGACGACAAGGCGTCGCTCGCCGTGCGTCTGAGGCAATTGCATGACGGGTTGCGCGCGGTGCTGGAAGTGCAGGCGCCGGCCGAAGCGGCCGTCGAGCAGACTTTCGTTAACAAGGATGCGGTGGCGACGCTGAAGCTCGGCCAGGCGCGCGGCATCGCCATGCTGGTGCCGGCGCTTGCCGGGCTGGACGTAGCCGAATATGCGCCGAATGCCGTCAAGAAAACCGTCATAGGGGTTGGCCACGGCGACAAGCAGCAGATCCACATGATGGTGAAGGTGCTGATGCCGAAGGCGACGTTCGACAGCGAGCATGCGGCCGACGCGCTGGCGATCGCCATCTGCCACGCGCATCATATGCAGAGCCCGGCGGCGCGTCTCGCGCGGGCAGTGGCTTAACGGCGGCTTGGGGGACGGCGGCATGATCGGCAAGCTGAAGGGTACGGTAGACGAGATCGGCGAGGATCATTGCACGGTCGACGTGCACGGCGTCGGCTATGTCGCGCACTGCTCGGCACGCACGCTGGCGCAGCTTCCCGGGCCGGGCGAAGCGGTCACGCTCTACATCGAGACCTATGTGCGCGAGGACATGATCCGGCTCTACGGCTTCCAGTCGGCGCTGGAGCGCGAGTGGTTCCGGTTGCTGATGAACAATGTACAGGGTGTCGGCGCCAAGGTCGCGCTGGCGGTGCTCTCGACGCTGTCGCCGCCAGACCTCGCCAACGCCATCGCGCTGCGCGACATCGCGACCGTCAGCCGCGCGCCGGGCGTCGGCAAGAAGGTCGCCGAGCGCATCGTCACCGAGCTGAAGAACAAGGCGCCGGCCTTCGCCGGAGCGGCGTCCGGCACGATCGGGCTGAAGCAGGAGCTCGGCGAAGGCGTCGCGCCGATGCCGATCGCTGACGCGGTCTCGGCGCTGGTCAATCTCGGCTATTCGCGCGACATCGCCGCCAACGCCATCGCCGCGGCGATGAAGTCGGCCGGAGAGGGCGCGGATTCCTCGAAGCTGATCCGGCTCGGGCTGAAGGAACTGGCGCGGTGAGTTGCGAATGGCAAGGCTTCTTACTATTTTAAGAAAGTAAGGAATTATCGGAAAGGTCGGAAAATGGGTGAATATGTCACCATGACCTCCAAAGGGCAGCTTACTATACCGAAGGACGTTCGAGATGAATTGGCTATGAAACCAGGTGATGCGATTGCCTGGACGGTCATGGACGGTCATCTGATCGGTACACCGCGCAATCTTAGCTTTTCAGACATTGCCGGAATGCTCGGTGATCCGCCGGGCGGACCCGCTACATTCGAGGAGATTGACGCCGCTGTGGCGGATGCGGTTGGGCATCATGTCGCCGGCGATCCGGAAGGGCAAGAGGATGCCGCGTGAAACCGATCGGCATCGATACGAATGTGCTGCTGCGGATGGTGCTTAATGACGATCCCCAGCAGAGAGCCAAGGCTCTCGCTTTCGGTGAAGGCTTGACTGAGGAAACGCGAGGCTTTGTCAGCCTGCTTGTCCTGATCGAGTTCAACTGGTCTCTGCTGTCCCGATATCGGCAAAGCAAGGAGCAGACGCTGGCTGCGATCACGAAGCTTCTGAAAATAAGAACGCTCTTATTCGAAGACTTTGACGCGGTTGTGCGCGCGCTGGAGCGCTCGAATTTTGCCGGGGTGGATTTTGCCGATGCGCTTATCGCAGAACACAATGTCGGATCTGGTTGCTCCCATACAGTGACGTTCGACCAGCGCGCCTCGAAATCCATCCCCTCCATGGAACTCCTCGCGTGAGCCTCGAACCCCGTCTCATCACCCCGGAAAAGCGCGGCGAGGACGCGGAGCAGACGTTGCGGCCGCAGTCGCTCGACGAATTCGTCGGCCAGGCGGCGGCGCGGGCCAATCTGAAGGTGTTCGTCGAAGCCGCGAAAAGCCGGGGCGAGGCGCTCGACCATGTGCTGCTGTTCGGGCCGCCGGGCCTGGGCAAGACCACGCTGGCCCAGATCGTCTCGCGCGAGCTGGGGGT
>JAEYXI010000545.1 GCA_023428515.1 Pseudomonadota bacterium
GCGCACGACCGCCCGAGATGATGATCTTGGCCGAGGTGAGTTCAGGACGCTCGCCGCCCGACAGGCGGTTCTCGACAAAGCTCGACAAGCCCGGATCGGCAGCGGCGTTGACGGCCTCGACCGGTGCCGAACCGCCTTCGGGCGCTGCCTGGAAGGAGGCTGTGCGTACGGTGATCACCTTCTTGGCGTCGGTCGACTGCACTGTCTGGATGGCGTTGCCGGCATAGATCGGCCGCTTGAACGTGTCGGCTGAGACGACCTCGACGATCTCGGAGACCTGCATCACGTCAAGCAGAGCGGCGACGCGCGGCATGACGTTTTTGCCCGATGCCGTGGCCGGCGCGATGATCGTGTCGTAGTTGCCGGCCAGTCCGACGATGGTCGCGGCCAGCGGCTCGGCGAGCCGGTTTTCCAGTTCGGCGGCTTCGGCGAGCAGCACCTTGCGAACGCCCGAGAGCTTCGCTGCTGCGTCGGCCGCAGCCTTGGCATTGTTGCCGGCGACCAGCACGTCGATGTCGGAGCCGATCTTGCTGGCTGCAGACAGCGCCTTGGCGGTCTGGTCGGACAGGCTCTGGTTGTCGTGTTCTGCGATGAGGAGGATTGCCATTTTTCTTGTCCCTTCTATCGTTCAGAGAACGCCGGCCGTCTTCAGGCTGGACACCAGCTCTGCGACGTCCTTCACCTTGACGCCCGCCTTGCGGCCGCCGGGTTCCTCGGTCTTCACGACCTTGAGGCGCGGCGACACGTCGGCGCCGAAATCGGCCGCCGTCTTCTCATCGAGCGGCTTCTTCTTCGCCTTCATGATGTTGGGCAGCGAGGCATAGCGCGGCTGGTTGAGGCGTAGGTCGGTCGTCACGATGGCCGGCAGCTTCACCTCGATAACCTGCAGGCCGCCGTCGACCTCGCGCGTTACCTTGGCCTTCTCGCCCTCGATCTCGACCTTGGAGGCGAAGGTCGCCTGGCTCCAGCCGAGCAGCGCCGACAGCATCTGGCCGGTCTGGTTGGCGTCGTCGTCGATCGCCTGCTTGCCGAGGATGACGAGGCCAGGCTTCTCTGCCTCGACCACGCCCTTCAGCACCTTGGCGACGCCGAGCGGCTCGACGATCTCGTCGACCTTGACCAGGATGGCGCGGTCGGCGCCCATGGCGAGTGCCGTGCGCAGCGTCTCGGCGGCCTGCGCCGGGCCGATCGACACGACCACGATCTCCTCGGCCTTGCCGGCCTCCTTCAGGCGGATCGCCTCCTCGACGCCGATCTCGTCGAACGGGTTCATCGACATCTTGACGTTGGCGAGTTCGACGCCCGAGCCGTCCGGCTTCACGCGGATCTTCACATTGTAGTCGACCACCCGCTTCACGGGCACCAGTACTTTCATGGGCGCATGCCTCTCCGTAGATTTCCGGCGCGTCTACCAGCGCCGCGCGCAGCTTGGTTGTCGATAGCCGACATTCCTGGCGTCAAAACAGACTTGTTCAGGCGATTTTCAGGCCAAAAGCCCTCGAAAAGCGGGCGGACCCTAGTTGTGTGCACCGCACGCGTCAATATCGCCAGATGCGTCAAATCGGTTGAATGGATTGGCTATTGCCGTCCCCACCGTGGCGCCGGCTCGGCCTCGACCGGGTGCACCGCGCTTGGTTGCTTCACCACGACGGCTCGAGGCGTGACGATCTCGCGGTCGAGCAGCGGCACATCGCGATTGCGCAAGATGAGCACCAGCACCGCGCCGGCGATGATGCCGCCGACATGGCAGGCGAATGAGATCTGCTCGTCACCGCCCAAGGCGAACATCGTGAACTGGAACAGGATCCACAAAACCAGCGTGATGTAGGCGGGAATGCGCAGCGGGATACGGCCGAAGGCGAGGATCCAGATCTTCACGCGCGGATGCAGGATCAGATAGGCCGCCACCACGCCGGCAATGGCTCCCGACGCGCCGATAAGCGGCACCTCGGATTCCGGTGCGATCAGCCCGTGGAGCAGGGCGCCGGCGATCGCGCAGAGCAGGTAGAAGATGAGGAATTTGATGTGCCCCAGCGCGTCCTCGACATTGTCGCCGAACACCCAGAGGAACAGCATGTTGCCGCCGAGGTGGAAGATGTCGCCGTGCAGGAAGGCGTAGGAGATGTAAGTCAGGTCCTCGGGGACGACCGTCAGGTCGGGTGGCAGTTCGGCGTAGTCGAAGACGACGGAAGGAATGTAGCCCAGCCCGTAGACCGCCGCGGTCGCGAACTGCTCCGAACCCAGGCTGGTGGAGAAATAGACGATCACGTTGAGTGCGATCAGCCCGAACGTGACATATTGCAGCTTGATGTGCTTCAGGCTGTTGGCGTCATGGAGCGGGATGAACATCTGTGGCCTCGCTCCGCGTTCCGTTCATCAGGCGACTATCGATTCTGACCCGGAACCCATAGCACGTCGGCGTTTCCGTTGTCATTGACCACCCGGCCGGCGACGAAAAGGAGGTCCGAGACGCGATTGATGTATCTTATGCCTTCGCGGTTGACGTGCTCGTCCGGATTTTGCGCCAGCGCCACCATCATGCGCTCGGCTCGCCGTGCGACGGTACGGGCAAGATGGAGAGCGGCGCCAGCCGGTGACCCTCCCGGCAGGATGAAGGATTTCAGCGGCTTGAGCGCTTTGTTGAGCGCATCGATGTCCACTTCCACCCGGGCCGTCTGCGCGGCGATGATGCGCAACGGCTCGTAATCGAGCTTCTTGCCGGTGTCGGGCATGCAGAGATCGGCGCCGAGATCGAAGAGATCGTTCTGGATGCGGCCGAGCATGGTGTCGAGCTCGGGATGGCTTGTCGCCGTATGCAGCCGGGCGAGCCCGATGCAGGCATTGGCCTCGTCCACTGTGCCGTAAGCCTCGACGCGCAGGTTCGACTTCAGCCGCCGCTCGCCGCTGCCCAATCCTGTCGTACCGTCATCGCCGGTGCGGGTGTAGATCTTGTTTAGCTTGACCATTGTTAGAACCGGCCCGCGACATAGGCGCCGAGCAGGATCAGCACCAGCGCTATGAACTGCAAGAGCACGCGCGCCTGCATCAGCTTGTTGGACGTGTTGCCGGAGCCGCCGCGCATCATGTTGGCGAGGCCGCGGACCAGCACGACCACGACCGCGATCATCACGAGAATGGCCAGTATGTTGAAGACGGTTGCCATCGGCTGATCCTGTCGTCGGTCGTTTTAGGAACGGGTCGCGAGAATGCGGTAGAACATCGCCGCCGGCAGGAAGCGCTTCATCGTCGCTGCGATCCTTGCCGGCCAGGTCACCACATAATGTGGCCGGGGCCTTGAGGAAAGGAGGGCGTGGCGCAAGGCCGCGTAGACTACTTCCGGCCCCGGCTTTAAGCGCGATACGCTTCCGCCTGCGTTCAGCCGGTCTAGCTGTGTCTGGTAGGCGTCCCGGTGAACCGAATTCTCGTAGTCGACATTCTTTAGGAACCATGTCAGCGCATTGGCCGCGATCTTCGACTTCACCGGACCCGGCTCGATCAGCGAGATGTGGACGCCGCTTCCGATGAGTTCGGAGCGAAGGCAGAGCATCAGCCCCTCCACAGCGTGCTTGGATGCCGCGTAAGCCCCCCGGTACTTGAACGGCCCCAGCCCCATGATCGACGAGCAATTGACGATGCGCCCGTGGCCCTGCGCCCGCATCGCGGGCACGATACGCTTCGTCAGGTCGTGCCAGCCAAAGAAGTTTGCCTCGAACTGTGCGCGCAACGCATCGACGGAGATGTCCTCCACCGCCCCGGTTTGCGAGTAGCCGCCATTGTTGAAGAGAGCATCGAGTCGCCCGCCCGTACGCGACAGCACCTCGTCGGCCAGCCTGGCTATGGACTCCGGCTCGCGATAGTCGAGATAGAAAGCTTCCAGCCCATCCGCTTCGAGCGCCGCGATGTCTTCGGGCTTGCGCGCCGTGGCAAACACCCTCCAACCGTCAGCCTTCAGTGCGCGGGCGCAATAGGCGCCGATCCCGGACGAGGTTCCCGTCACGAGGATCGTGCGCAACTCCTTTGTGCTGCCGGGCGTTGCTGTACTTGCCATTTGAGGCAATCCCTTCACATATTCGCGCCCTGGAAACAATGATGGCGAAACAAGAAGGAGGACTGAGGGTGTTTCTGGTTCAACCGGCCGCGGAAGCACTCTGAATGCGCAGGATCGTTGCGCTGAAGCGCATCCTCTATGACATGCTCGGCCACTTCAACGACGATGACGGCTGGTCGATGGCCAGCCATGTGGCGATCACTGCGCTGATGGCGCTCTTCCCCTTCCTGATCTTCGCGACGACTCTGGCGAGCTTCCTCGGTGCCGAGGCCTTCGCCGAAACGGCGGTGCATATCGTCTTCGACACATGGCCCGAGCAGATCGCCGCTCCCATATCGCGCGAGGTGGTCAACGTGCTCACAGTCCAGCGCACCGACCTCCTGACCTACGGCGTGCTGCTCGCCGCCTTCTTCGCCTCCAATGGCATCGAATCACTGCGCACGGCGCTCAACCGCGCCTACCGCGTCGTCGAGACCCGTTCGTTCATCTTCCGCCGCGTCCAGAGTCTCGCTTTCGTGTTCATCGCCACGTTCGGCTTTCTGGTCATCAGCGTGCTTCTGGTCTTCGCGCCGCTTATCGTCCGGCTGGCTCTGGCGAAGTTCGCTTGGCTTGAACCCTATCTCGGCACGATCACGCTCTGGCGCTTCGTGATTGCGTCCACCGTCATCGTGTTCGGGTTGGTAGCGGTCCATGTCTGGCTGCCGGCGGGCAAGCGGCGCTTCGTCGACATCGTGCCCGGCATCCTGTTCACGCTGATCGGCTGGCTGGCCGGCTCGGCGGTCTTCGCCGCCTATCTCGACAATTTCTCGTCCTACGTGACGACCTACGCCGGGCTGGCCTCGATCATGATCGCGGTCGTGTTCCTCTATATCGTATCCATGGTGTTCATCCTCGGCGGCGAACTCAACGCCGCGATCAGCCGCTACTTCGAAGCGCGGGCTAGGGTGCCGGGCTAGAAGCGCGCAAACAGTTCAGGCGGCGCCTGGCGCCGGATTGCGCCGCGTTGCCAGCGCCACGCCGAAGGTCGCGAGCGCCATGCCGCCGATCTGCACCAACGTCAGTTCCTCGCCGAATAGCGCCCAGGCGATCAGAGCCGTCACCGCTGGCACCAGGTAGAAGAGCGAAGCGACCTTCGAC
>JAEYXI010000592.1 GCA_023428515.1 Pseudomonadota bacterium
CGTTGATCCATGGATGCGGGGTCGCCCGGCCGGGGCTCAGCCTGACTACATAGTCCCGTCCCTCGCGGTCGAAGCCGCCGAAACCGTTCCACGACTGCAGCCCGTCTCCGCTGGCGCGCGCGGTCACGCGGGCAGGCACCTGAACGGGCTCCGATGGTGGGGCGGCGGTCTCCGCTGCCTCGCTGTCGGCTAGCTTGGCCGCATCGCGGGTGGCGAGCGCCGAAGCTTCAGCGCGCTCGATCTGGTCGAAGATGCGGCCGTTCCTGGTGTGCAGCACCACGCGTGCGACAGCGAGCAAGGTCTTGTAGGAATTCTCGTCCATCAGATCGCGGCGCACGGCGAAGATATGCTGACGCGGCCCGAGTTCCTTGCCGCGCGAGCGACTGTTCTCGCAAAGCTGCTTGATCGCCTGCTGCAGGTCCTGCACGTAGGACGATGCCTGTTCGTTCACGATGACGAGGTCGGCGACGAGACCCCTGGCACGCATATATTCCTGGTAGCGCAGCGCGCTCGCCACGATCTCGAGATCGGCGACATCGTCGATCCTGATGGCAAAGATCGGAAAATCTCCAGAAACGCTCATCGGCCAAAGCGCCGATTGCCGGCCAAGCCCGGTTGCGATCGCATCCGCCGATTGGCGCAGGAAAGGATCCGGGTAGATCAGGTAGGAGGCTAGTTTCTGCACGTTGGCAGCATCGGCGAGGCTGAGCCCTATATGCCGCGTCTGCACCTGGCTGCGCGTCCAGGCGAGCATCGCCTGCCGCTGGAAACCTTCGGGGTGATCGAGCCTGCCGATCGACGCCTCGACTTCGGCCCGGTTGGCGCCGACAACGGTCCAGAAGGTCAGCGACACCTTCTTGTTGGCGCGCACCCGCACGCGCCGGCGGAGCGACATCACCGGATCGAGCGTGAAGCCATCGGCGCCGGACAGACGCGCCTCGAGATCGAAAGCGGCGGGGTCGGCAATGGTGCGCCCGCGCCCGATGAAGGCACGCCGGTCGGTCTCCGCCTCCATATCCCGGACGCCCGTCGGATCGGTGACGAAATGCGCCGCCGCGATGTCCGGCTCGTCCGGCGCACGCTTGCGGCGCTCGGCGAATATGGCGTTGCGGTCGGGCGATATCTCCGTCTCGACGAACATCTTGGAGAAGGCAGGATGCGCGTTGTCGTTGATCTCGGGAGCCAGCACCAGTTCGGCGAAGGAAGTCACCTCTATCAGACGATCGCTGGAGCCGTCGTTGATGATGGTGATGCGGCGCGCCTCGCCGTCGCCTTCCGAGACGACGATGCACTCCACTTCGGTCCTCAGCGTGCCTACCGTCTTGATGAAGGTCGCCTTGTCGTCGCAGAGCAGCGTCTGGGAGAGCTCTTCCGGCGCCTGCCTCGGCTCTGATGTCGCGGACCACCAATCGTTGGTCGCGGTATCGCGCAGGAAGATATAGGTGCCGAGCCGGTCCTCGGTCGGGTCGGCCTGCCAGCGTGTTACCGCCATCTCGCCCCAGCGGCTGTAACCGGAGCCTGTCGCCGTCACCATCACCGAATAGCGGCCGTTGGACATCAGGCTGGTCGAACGCAGCGCCAGGGCCGGATTGAGCACCAGCCGCGTGTCCGGGCTCTCTTCGACGACCACGCCCTTGACGCGCTCGTCGGCCTCGGTCCGCACGGTCGAGACAGGAATGTCGCGCGGCGCCTTCTCCTGCAGCAGAAGTTCCGCCGCCTCGATCACCGGATCGCTGTGGAAGCGGTCGCGCATGCGGCCCTCGAAGACCACGTTGGCCACGGCCACGATCGACATGCCAGAGTGATGCGCCATGTAGTTGTAGACGACCTGATGGTCCGTGCCTTCCGGCACGCGCTGCGGGGTGAAATCCACCGCATCGTGGTAGCCGTAGCGGCCAAGCGCGCCGATGGAAGTCAGCCGTTGAAGGTTCTCCACCGCCTCGCGCGGCATGAACTGTGCAGCGAGCACCGTCGCATAGGGCGCTATCACCGTATTCTGGCCGAGGCCGCGCTTCAGGCCGAGACCGGGCACGCCGAAATTGGTGTACTGGTAGGTCAGTTCGGGATCGCGCGCATTGTAGGCGGCTTCGGATATGCCCCACGGCACGCGCTTCTGCCGGCCGTACTGGATCTGCCGCTTGATGATCAGATGGCTGGTCTGGTTGAGGATGCCGCCCTGCGGCTCCTTCATCACCAGCGGCGGCATCAGGTATTCGAACATCGAGCCCGACCACGACATCAGCGCACCGCGGAAGCCGATCTCGACGATCGGCCGCCCGAGCCTGAACCAGTGCTCGGTCGGCAGGTCGCCCTTGGCGATGCCGAACAGGCTGGTCAGCCGCGCCTCGGAGGCGAGCAGGTCGTAGCAGGCTTCATCGAGCTGATGCTGTTCGACCCGGTAGCCGATGGACAGCAGCTTGCGCTCGGTGCGAAGCAGGAACGAGAAATCCATCTCGAAGGCGAACTGCCGACTGCGCTGGCTGAGCGCCAAAAGTTTGGTGCGCAGCAAGGCGACCGACTGGTCGTCGCTGTGAGCGTCCTGCACGTGCGCCTCGCAGGTCGTCGCCAACCTCGTCGCCCATTCGGCAAGTACCGCGCTCCGCGCGGATTTCGCTTCCGTGTCGATGGCGACGGCAAGCTTGCGGATCTCGCTCGCCTGGACCGTCAGGTTGATGGTGCGGATCGACGCCATCTCGGGCTGGGTCTTGATGGTTTGCACCGCCCGGCGCATGCCGACCACGCGGTCGAGCAGCCTTTGCCGAAGGGGCCTCAGTTGCCGCCGGTCGTCGGGCAGCTCGGACAGGCTCTCGTCCAGGATGGGGACGCAGTCGAGTATACCATCGAAGTCACCCTGCAGATGCACAGACGGCGCCTCGGCCCATTCGGAGCAGGCCGCGGACACCGCGACCAGATGGCCAGCCAGATTGCCGCTGTCGACGGCCGAAACGTAGAGCGGGTAGAGCGGCTTCAGCGTGGTCGTCTCGTACCAGTTGAAGAGATGGCCGCGATAGCGCTCCATCTTCTCGATGGTCGACATCGTCGCGTCGATGCGGGCGACCGCGTCTGACAGGCTGATCCATCCGAAATCCCGCGCCGAGACGATCGACAGCAGGTAGACGCCGATATTGGTCGGCGAGGTCCTGGGCGCCACGACTGGCCGCGGCGTCTCCTGGAAATTGTACGGCGGCAGATGGTTCTGCTCAGCGGTGACGAACGTCTCGAAATAGGCCCAGGTGCGGCGCGCAATGGTGCGCAGCAGCGCCGTATCCGACTGCGATATGTGCAGACGGTCTTCGGTTTCGGCCGACCGGCTGATCAGCCAGGCAAAGGCCGGCGAGCCCGCCCAGAAGACGAAGAAGAAGAAGCCGACGAAGGCGCCGGTTGAATCGGCCAGAACCGGGATCGCCAGCCCGACGAGCGCGATGATCACCGCACCATACATCAGGGAATAGTAGGAGCCGAGGCTGTTGTCATCAGCCTTGTATGCCTGCGAAGCGGTGCGCCACTCGAGCAGATTCTGCCGGCTGACGAACATGCGGTAGAGCGTGCGTACGATGGCGTCGCCCATCATCCAGGCGCTGTGCGCCATCAGCACCACGCGCAACGCGACGAGCGCCGTGCCGAAGGCAGTGTCGCGCGCCAGCGCCGTGAAGTGGCCGCGCACGGTCATTTCGCGGTTTTTCGGCAGGATGGAGTCGACGATGTCGAAGGTGGGCGCCATGAAGAGCGCGAGGATGAGCAGCGCCTGCCACTGCGCCGCCTGCGTGAAGGGCAGCAGGGTCCAGCCGGCGATGGTCGCCATCACCCAGAAGATAGGTGTCAGCGAGCGGCGCAAATTGTCGATCATCTTCCAGCGCGACAGCGCCGGAACGCCCGACTTCGGGCTGAAGATGTAGCTGAGGAGTTGCCAGTCGCCCCGCGCCCAGCGATGCTGGCGCGACGCGTCGACCGAATAGCGGGTCGGATAATCCTCCACGACTTCGACGTCGGTGACCAGCGCCGAGCGTGCAAGCGCCCCCTCCAGGAGGTCGTGGCTCAGCACCTCGTTCTCATCGATGCGGCCGGCGAGCGCCGTCTCGATCGCATCGACATGGTAGAGTCCCTTTCCGGTGAACGAGCCCTCGCCGAACACGTCCTGGTAGAGGTCCGAGACGGCGAAGACATAGGGATCGATGCCGCGATTGGCCGAAAACACGCGTTGCAGGAACGACGCCTCGTCGCCGGTCGTCAGCGACGGCGTCACGCGCGGCTGCAGGATCGCGTAACCCGCCGTCACCTTGCCTGCCTTGTGGTCGAGCACCGGCCGGTTGAGCGGATGGCACAGCTTGCCGACCAGCTTGTCGACCGCATCGCGCATCATGCGTGTGTCGGCGTCGAGCGTCATGACGTGCACGACGTCTTCGGGCAGCGGCGCCTCGGGCGGCAGGAAGGTGGTGTCGGGATCCCCGCGCAACAGGAGATTGAGTTCGTGCAGCTTGCCGCGCTTGCGTTCCCAGCCCATCCAGCACCGCTGCTGGGGATTGTAGAGGCGGCGACGGTGGAGCAGATAGAAGCGAGGTGGCCCGCTTACCGGGTATCGTTTGTTGAGCTTGTCGATCTCGCTGCGTGCGAAGGCGAGTATCTCCTCGTCGGCCGTGCTCTGCTCGACATTGCTGTCCGGCCAGTCAGAAAGGACAGCGAAATGCACCTCGCCGGTGGCGTTGGCGAGGTGATGCACCTCCAGTTTGCGCACCGTTTCCTCGACGTCGTCGCGCGAGCCGATGAGGGTCGGCACCACGACCAGCGTACGCGCTTCGGCCGGAACGCCCCCCTTGAACTCGTAGCCGACAAGGCGCGTCGGCGTAAGGAAAAGCAGCACCACCGTGTTGAAGAAGCCGAGCGCGCCCTCGCTTGCCGGGACGGCGAAGAGCACGAGGAGCAGCGCGATCGCCGGACCGGGCAGGCCGATGGCGTTCAGCGCCGAACCGGCCATGACCATTAGAAGCACCGTCAGCAGGAACACCGGCACGACGATGCCGGTCCAGCCGGTGGCGCGGAAGGCACGCAAAAGCCGCAATCCGAAGCCTGGCCGATAGCCGATGGCCCTTTCAAGTTCCTCGCGGCGCACCCCGACGAGGAAGAAGCCGACATTCTCCTCGGCCGAGAGAGCAGTTGCTGCCGCCTCACCGTCTCCGGGAGCTGCTTGCGGCTGGCCGTAGCCGGCGAGTTCCGTCGCCTTCTCGGCCACCTCGAACTCGCTGAGATTGGAGCGCCGCGCCAGTTCCTCGATCGCCTGGGGGTACTGGCCGCGCGAGGCGAAATCGAGCGCGGCGACGTCCGTGCGCTCCCTCAGCAGCGCATCGATGCGGCTGACGCCCTCGAACCAGTCGCGCCACTCGATGTCGTTGATCATCCTGAGGCCGCGGACGATGTTTCCGGTGGTGACATTGCCGGACGACAGCGTGTGATGTTCGCGGATGATGATTTCTTCAGCGTCGGTGCCGAATCCCTCGAGCTCCTGCTCGAGCCAGTTCAGTGCCTTGCCGGAATTCTGCGAGCCGTCGCGGAGGCGATAGAGAAGCTGGGTGGCGAAGGTCGTGTCGCGCGCATGCGCCGAATAGTCGGCGAGGATCTTGCGGTCGCCCTCGTCGTCGGGCGTCGCGAGCACCCGGTCGGCGACCTCGTTGGCGATCTGGCGCATCTGACGGGCGCGGTTCACCCTGACCGCGATACGCCTCAGATTCTCGATCAGCACGAAGCGCAGCAGTGACGGCAGCGCCCAAAGCTCGCCGATCTTCATCGGTTCGATCGACTGGAACCCTTCGACCACCGATTTGAATGTATGGCTGGCAGCCTGGCTGTCCGAATGCGCGACATAGACCCAGGCGAGCGCCAGCGCGCGCGGCACGGTGGTGCCGTCGGGCAGGGTCATGGTCGGCAGTTCGCGATAGAAGCGGCGCGGCAGGTCGCGCTTGATTTGGAAGATGGTTTCTTCGACCAGATAGTTGTTGTCGAGCAGCCACTGCGCGGCCGGCGTCACCATCTCGCCGCGGCTTTGCGCGGCGTTGGTCGAGAGATAGACGTCGAGGATTTTGGCCGCGTTCTCGCGCACGCGCTTCTGGAAGTCGAACGCCTCCATCCCGAAGAGTTCGGGGATTTCGTTCCTGGCCAGGCTTTCGCCGAGCGCCCGCAACCGGTCCTCATGCAGGAAACGGTCCCGTATCGGCTGTTCGGGGGGAGGTGGGAAATTGTGCTTCAGCGTTTGCAACCCCTTGGGGTCGGTCCGAATATTCATATAAAATCCGATCAGGCAGTCGACCGAGCAATTGCGGCCCGTGCTTAAACCGTTTTACCGGCGATTGGTTGCGCCGCAGCATTTTCCGGCCTGCACTGCCGCATAGCAGCTAAAGCCGGCCGGCGACACCGTCTGGCGCATATTTCGATCAAAGCGCGGATCGTACGTTGTGACAATGTTTGGATTGGGGCTTTTTCGTGACTAACCCTCTTTCGTATCCGGCACGATCCGCGGCGACAATCATCTGATACGAACGCCTAATATGGAGGCCATCGGCAACGAAGCGATCGGCGGCGGGCAAACGAAGGAGCTTCTGATGAAATTCACCAGCGTCCGGAAGGTCGGCATAATCTCCGCCGCCCTGGCGGTGATGTGGTCGATACCGAGCTTCGCACAGACCGCGGGTTGCGAGGTTAGCCAGTTGCAGAATCCCGCGCGCACCGTGCTGACATGCCCAAACGGCGTCAGGATCACTGCCGAGGAAGGCACCACTTTCGAGTTGCAGGACCGTAGCAGTGCAGCCGGCCCCGAAGCCGCGAGGCTTGACGCAAAGGCGTTGCTTCTCGAGGCGCCGGCCGGAGCCGTCGAAGGCGGCTTCGAGGTCATCACCCCCCAGGCGATCGCCGCCGTGCGCGGGACCAAATGGGCGGTCGACGTGGCTGAAGGCAAGACCTCCGTCTTCGTCGTCACAGGGCGCGTGGCGGTGAGCCGCGAGGCCGGCGGGTCGAGCGTGGAGCTCGGACCGGGCGACGGCGTGGATGTCGAGGCAGGCACGGCGCCGCTGACCGTTCGCCAGTGGGGCGCCGCAAGGGTGGCGGCGCTGCTTGCGCGCTTCGGCGAATAGTCCGGCATGAGCGGGAGGCGGCTGCAGGCCATCGTCGCGGTCGTCCTGGCCGGGCTTTGGGGCGCCGCCCTCGCATTCCCGCATATCAACGGCCAGGCCTGGTTCCTCGATCGCGCCGAGGCGACCCTGGCCGACATGCGCATTCTCCTGCGGGGCGTCCGCAAGCCGCCCTCCTCCGTCGTGATCGTCGCCGTGGACGACGAACTCGCGAAGCGGGAAGGCAAGTATCCGGTCAGCCGCCGCACGCTCGCCAACATCATCGACACGGTCGCGCCGTTCTCGCCGAAAACCGTCGCACTCGACATACTGCTCCTCGACGAAGGCGACGAGGCCGACGATGCAGCCCTCGCCGGAGCGCTGGCCCGCAACCACAGCGTGATCGCCGGAGCCGCCGTCTTCTCCGCCGACAGCCAAAGGCTCGGCCCCGCTGGAGACGAAGCCTTGGCGCGGGTGCCGATCGCGGATCGGCTGGCTTTGCCCCTCGAACGCTTTGCACAGGGGGCGCCGGTCGGCCTGGTCAATGTCGCAACCGACTTTGGCGGCACCCCGCGGCTGGTCCCGATGATCTTCCGCACCAGCGACAGGATCGAGGCATCGTTCCCGCTGCAGGCAGCATCGATCGCCATGAACCAGAAGCCTGTCTTCGAGACCGACCGGATCGTTTTCGGAGCGCATGCGATACGGACCGATCTCGGGCAGCGCCTCCCGATCAACTACTACGGTCCGCGCGGCACGATCGCCACAGTCAGCGCGGCCGCATTGCTTGACGGCAAGGTCGGGCGCGAACAGTTGCAGGATCGCATCGTCGTGATCGGCGCCACCGTCATCGGCAGCGGCGACGTGTTCCCGACGCCCTTCGACCCTGTCCTGCCCGGCGTGGAGGTCATCTCCACCGCGATCTCGCACCTGGTGAACGGCGACGGCCTTGTCCGCGATAGCCGCATCCGTCTTGTGGACGCGGCTGTCGCCGTCATCCTTCCGATGATCCTCGTCGCGCTGCTTGCCTGGCGCCGCAGCGCACTCGGTTTTGCCGCGATCGTCGCCGTGATGGCACTTTGGTTCGTCGCGAACTTCATCTTCTTTACACGCGGCATATGGCTGAGCGCGGCACTCCCGATCGCGGCCGCAATTCCTCCGGCCATCGTCTATGGAGCGGCCCAACTCCGGCTCGACCGCCGGCGCGCCTACCGTTACGCAGCCCAGAACGAGGTCCTCAGGCGTTTCCAGGCGCCCGCCTTGCGCGACTGGCTGGCGCGCGATCCGGGCTTCCTGGCGATGCCGGTACGCCAGGAGGCCGCAATCGTCTTCATCGATCTATCGGGCTTCACCGCTTTCAGCGAAGTGGCGAGCGCAACCACGATGCGCGAGCTGCTCGACGATTTTTACCGGCTGATCGAGGAGGAAGCGCAGTCTCACAAGGGCGTCATCACCAGCTTCATGGGCGACGGCGCGATGATCGTCTTCGGCCTCCCACAGCCGACGCCCGAAGACCCTGCCAATGCGCTTGCCTGCGCAACCGCGCTCGCCGCACGCGCAAGGTCGTGGCTTGCCGCGCAGCCG
>JAEYXI010000679.1 GCA_023428515.1 Pseudomonadota bacterium
CGCTGGTGCTGGCGCTGGCCGCCTATTTCGGCTTCGCCCGCGCGCTCGGCGTCAACATAGGCGCCGGCTATATCGAGAACACGCTGAATGTCGTCATCGATATCGTGCTCGGGCTGAGGAACTGACCGATGGACACACTCAGCTCCCTCGCCAACGGCTTCGCCGTCGCCTTCACGCCGATCAATCTGATGTGGTGCCTGGTCGGCACGACGCTCGGCACCGCGATCGGCGTGCTGCCGGGACTAGGACCGGCGCTGACCATCGCGCTTCTCTTGCCGATCACCTACCAGGTGGCGCCGGAAGCCTCGTTCATCCTCTTCGCCGGCATCTATTACGGCGCCATGTATGGCGGCTCGACCACCTCGATCCTGCTCAACACGCCGGGCGAGAGCGCCACCATCGTGACCGCGCTGGAGGGCAACAAGATGGCCCGCTCCGGGCGCGGCGGCGCGGCGCTGGCGACCGCCGCGATCGGCTCCTTCGTCGCCGGCACGATCGGCACGCTCGGCGTCACCTTCCTCGCGCCGGTGGTCGTCAGCTTCGCGCTGGCTTTCGGCCCGGCCGAATATTTCTCGCTGATGGTGCTGTCCTTCGTCATGGTGTCGGCGGTGCTGGGCTCGTCGACGGTGCGCGGGCTGTCCTCGCTGTTCTTCGGCTTCTTCCTCGGCATGATCGGGGTCGATATCCAGACAGGCCAGCCGCGCTTCACCTTCGGGCTGACGGAACTGCTCGATGGTGTGAGCGTGATCATCGTGGCGGTCGGGCTCTTCGCGGTCGGCGAGACGCTCTACGTCGCCTCGCGGCGCTATGCCGGCAAGGATGAGATCGTGCCGCTGAAGGGCTCGCTCTACATGACGGCGCAGGAATGGAGCCGCTCGTGGAAGGCGTGGATCCGCGGCGCGCTCATCGGCTTCCCGATCGGCGCGCTGCCGGCCGGCGGCGCCGAGATCCCAACCTTTCTGTCCTACGCAGCAGAGAAGAAGTTGTCGAAGCACAAGGAGGAGTTCGGCACCACCGGCGCGATCGAGGGCGTCGCCGGGCCTGAGGCGGCGAACAACGCGTCGGCCGCGGGCGTGCTGGTGCCGATGCTGACGCTCGGACTGCCGACCTCGGCGACGGCCGCGATCATGCTGTCCGCCTTCCAGAGCTACGGCATCCAGCCGGGACCGCTGCTCCTGACCACACAGGCGAACCTCGTCTGGGGCCTGATCGCCTCGCTGTTCATCGCCAACGTGCTGCTCGTCGTGCTCAACCTGCCGCTGATCGGGCTCTGGGTGCGGCTGCTCAAAATCCCTGCGCCGCAGCTCTATGCCGGCATATTGGTCTTCGCCACCGTAGGCAGCTACGGCATTTCGCAGTCGCCGGTCGACCTCGTTCTGCTCTACCTGCTCGGCGCGGTCGGCTTCCTGATGCGGCGCTTCGATTTTCCGACGGCGCCCGTCATCATCGGCATGATCCTCGGGCCGCTGGCTGAAGCACAATTCCGCCGGGCAATGACCATCTCCAACGGCGACTGGACGGTGTTCTACACGCATCCGCTGTCGTTGACGCTGTTGCTGCTCGCGCTGGCGGCACTGGTCGCGCCGCGAATCTGGAAGGTCATCCAACATCGCCGCCTGCGCGGACAGGAACCGATACCTGGCGATGCCTGACCCAAAACCTGCCGGGCTGCTGGCCGGCATACGCGTGCTCGACCTGACCAATGTGCTGGCGGGACCCTATTGCGCCTACCAGCTCGCGCTGCTCGGCGCCGACGTCGTCAAGGTCGAGCAGCCTGCAGGTGGGGATCTGGCGCGCCAACTCGGCGCTTCGCCAGAACTGAACAAGGCCGGCATGGGCGCGTCGTTCCTCGCGCAGAACGCCGGCAAACGGTCGGTGACGCTCGACCTCAAGAAGGAAGCCGACCGCGAGCGCTTTCTCGACCTAGTCGCCACGGCGGATGCGTTGGTGGAGAATTTCCGCCCGGGCGTCATGGCGCGGCTCGGCCTCGGCTACGAAGCACTGAAGGCGGTACGGCCGGGGCTTGTCTATTGCGCTATCTCCGGCTTCGGCCAGACCGGGCCGATGCGCGACAACCCGGCCTATGACCAGATCATCCAGGGCCTGTCGGGCGTGATGAGCATCACCGGCACGGAAGAGACCGCGCCGCTGCGCGTCGGCTATCCGGTCTGCGATACTATCGGCGGACTGGCCGGCGCCTTCGCCATCGTATCGGCACTGCTGAGACAGAAGACGTCAGGCGAAGGCGCATTCCTCGACGTGTCGATGCTGGAATCCACGCTCTCCGCGATGGGCTGGCCGGTGTCGAACTACCTGACGGCGGGCGTCGAGCCCAAGCCGATGGGCAACGAGAACATGACGGCCGCGCCCTCGGGCACGTTCCGAACCGGCGACGGGCTGCTCAACATCGCGGCCAACAAGCAGGAGCAGTTCGTTGCGCTCTGCGGGCTGATCGGGCGGCCGGACCTGGCGGAAGATCCGCGCTTCGCCGAACGCGAGACGCGCAAGAGGAACCGCGCCGAACTCAACGCGGCGATCGAGGAAGCGCTCGCCGTGCGACCGGCTGCGGTGTGGGAGGAGGCGCTCAACGCCGCGGGCGTGCCGGCCGGCCGCGTGCTGACGATCCCCGAAGTGCTGGCGGAGCCGCAGGTCGCGGGACGCGAAATGACGAGGCGCTTCGACGGCGTGCTGCCAGATGGAAAACCGCTGACGGTGGTGCGTGGCGGTTTTCTTGTCGACGGAGAGGCCCCCCTCCCAGCCTCGCCACCGCCAAAACTTGGCGAGCATTCGCAGGCGATACTGGACAGCGTGGCCAAGCGAAAGTCCCAGATCTGAGCATCGCCCGGAGCCGGTCCGCGAGACCGGCGGAAGCGGGTCAATCGACCATCCCAGCAAAGAGAAGAGGCATGTCTTTCGACGTGCCTCTTCTGCAAAAGTCGATCGTCAGGACCTGTTCGACCGTGCGCTGCGGCTGTTCGAGTTGTAGTTGCCGTCGGGACCACAATCTGGATCCGGATCGGGGTCGGGATCGGGGGCACTCCGCGACCGCTGGTTACGGTTCTCGTTACGGCTCCCGGGCTCCTTGTTCGGCGACGCCACCGATAGGCCGCAACTGCTGCCAAACCCATTGTATCCAGACGAAAGCCGCTGACGACCTGACAGGAACGGGAACGCCTGGTCTGTTCCGACCGTAGCGAAAATACTGGAATTGACCCGGGAGGGATCGCTGACCCCACCGCCGGGAGTGGCGACGACGACATCGCAGCGCCGCCTCAGTTCGCGGCACCCGTTGGAGCCGCAGAACGTCGCTGCTCCGGACAGGAGCACGACCGCTGTGACGCCGCCACGGCCGACAAAGACGTCGAACCTCGTGCCGCGTATGCCGATCGTGCCGGCCGGCGTGACGATCTGGTAGGCATCCGACTTCGACTTGCCGCTGATCCAGCGGAACGAGCCGCGGGCAGCATTCAGCGTCAACCGGTTGAACGTCTTGGAGTCGTCGTAGACGAAACGGTCGATGACGACGGACGAATTGCCGCCGACGGCGAACTTCGTGCCGTCGCGGAATGTGAACTCGCCGAGCCCGCTCCGCGACGTCCGGATGCGCTCGTCGCGATAAACCGGCGAACGAACGGCGAGCGAACCAGCGCCACCCGTGACGGAGGTCCTGATGAGCGTCGCCTGGCCTACCTGTTCTTGCGATACTGCGGGAAATGCACTGGAGATTATGATGGTTGCGGCTGCGGATACCCTTCTCAGCAATGCCCTCATGGAACCCTCCGGGCCTGAACTCGGTATGCCGAAATTATCCTGGTGCCTCTGTAACGCCTTTATGCCGGACGGTTTACGTTACGTTACCTTGAGGTCTCCAGCAAGCCGTATGCTTTGGTGGGCAAGGCGTTGCGCATTCATAAGATCCCTCTAAAGGATAACCGGCGAAACGAAGGGCGATCGGTTATTGTCGGAGTCCGACGCCTTCGCCAGCACGGCGCGCCGCGCTCGGGGGCGATGCCATACCGGGGTCCGGCTCGACCGGTTATGGAGAGGGCTCGGGCGGCGACTGCGGGAGACCGGCTAGTTAGGCTGACGCAAACAAGCCGCCCGCCAATAAGGCAGGCGGCCTTTGACGTGCTCAACCCTTGATGAAGGCGAGCAGGTCGGCGTTGAGGATGTCGGCATGCGTCGTCAGCATGCCGTGCGGGAAGCCGGGATAGGTCTTGAGCGTACCGTTCCTGAGAATCTTCGACGACAGCGGCGCCGAATTCGCATAGGGCACGATCTGGTCGTCGTCGCCGTGCATGACGAGCGTCGGCACCGAGATCGCCTTCAGATCCTCGGTCTGGTCGGTTTCCGAGAAAGCCTTGATGCCGTCGTAATGCGCCTTCGCGCCGCCTATCATGCCTTGGCGCCACCAGTTCCGGATGACGCCCTGGTCGACCTTCGCGCCGGGACGGTTGTAGCCGTAGAAGGGACCGCTCGGCAGATCGAGGAAGAACTGCGCGCGATTGTCGGCCAGCGCCTTGCGCAAACCGTCGAACACATCGATCGGCAGGCCGCCGGGGTTCTTGTCGGTCTTGACCATCAGCGGCGGCACCGCGCTGACCAGCACCGCCTTGGCGACGCGGCCCTGCGGCTCGCCGTGTTTGGCGACATAGCGCGCGACCTGCCCTCCGCCGGTGGAGTGGCCGATATGGACCGAGTTCCTGAGATCGAGATGCTCGACGACGGCCGAGGCGTCGGCCGCGTAATGGTCCATGTCGTGGCCGCTGTCGCCCTCCCACGAGCGGCCGTGGCCGCGCCGGTCATGCGCGACCACGCGAAAACCCTTGTCCAGGAAGAACAGCATCTGGTTGTCCCAGTCGTCCGCCGACCGCGGCCAACCGTGGTGGAAATGGATGGGCTGGGCGTCCTTGGGACCCCAATCCTTGTAGAAAATCTCGATGCCGTCCTTGGTCGTGATCGTGCCCATCGCTTGTCCCCTTACCCTCGCTGATCTGGCAGGATTCCGGCAGAGCACGCATCAGCGCAGCGTGCTCAATCTCATTCGCAGGATGCGCGTAGCGCAAACCGATGGTCAAGGCTCGCTTCGCCTCGTACCGCTCAAAGGGCGGCCGGCACTGGATGCAGTGCTGAAT
>JAEYXI010000701.1 GCA_023428515.1 Pseudomonadota bacterium
AAGCCGCGATGCTCCGGTACGGCCTGGAACCGCTGGCGCGTGTCGTCGGGGGCGCAACGGCCGGCGTGCCGCCGCGCATCATGGGCATCGGGCCGGCTCCCGCGACAAGAAAGCTCTGCGCGCGGCTCGGCCTGAAGCCCGCCGATTTCGACGTGGTCGAGCTCAACGAGGCTTTTGCTTCGCAGGGCATCGCGGTGCTGCGCCAGCTCGGCATCGCCGAGGATGCTGCCCATGTGAACCCCAATGGCGGCGCCATCGCGCTCGGCCATCCGCTCGGCATGTCCGGCGCCCGCATCACCGGCACTGCGGCGCTCGAACTGCGCGAACGCGGCGCAAAGCTCGCGCTCGCCACCATGTGCATCGGGGTCGGCCAAGGCATCGCGATCGCGATGAAGCGGGTCTAGCCGCTCTGACTGAAAGGCCGTCGGGCCTCCACCGTCACGGCAGCGTGTAGGCGATCACATAGTCGCCGGCCTTGGTGCCGACCGATCCGCCCTCTACTTGGCAAATGGACCGCAATCTCCCGATTTTCAACGCTCGGGGCATTGTGCGCCTGCCTCCAGACGCCTTGCCATCTACGATTCAGGCTCGCTTGTCTGCGGTTGGCCGTCCTGCTATTTCCTAATGTAGCAGAAGGTGAAATTTTATTTCGTTCTCCTGGCCAAGACGGAACTCCAAGGAAAATCCATGTCGACAGCTCCGATTCGCTTTTCCAATCTCAGTATGGAGTACTCTCCATATCCATTCGGGGTGATTTCACCCGTTTTTGACGAAGCCTTTTACAAGGAACTTCTTGATACGTTTCCGCCAATGGAGCTTTTTCAGTTTCATGCGCGCTTTGGCAATAAGTATTCTTTGTCAGAAAAAAGTAATCGGGCGCAATATGAAAAGTTCATCGCCTCGCATGCAGCTTGGCGTCAGGTTCATTCTTATGTGAAGAGCCAAGAGTTTGTTTCCACAGTTCTCAATGCATTGAGCAGTCAGCATGTTGATCTCGGCCTTCAACGTCCGACGCAATCCCGGGGTAAAGCGATCCGTAGTGCTGTCAAAGATCTTTTGCGCGGCCGTTTGCCATCGACCGAGCGACCGCTTTACTCTCGATTTGAGTTCTCGGCGCTGCCGGCCGACGGCGGTGTCGTGATCCCCCACACGGATTCACCCGGCAAATTCGTGACGCTCGTGTTCTCGATGGTCAGGCCAGAGGACTGGACCGAGCAGTGGGGTGGAGGGACCGACATTCTCGTCTCGAAAGACGTTACCAAGAGTTACAACCTCATAAACGCCCAAGTGCCGTACGAGGAGACTGAGACCATTACCACAGTCCCCTACAAGACTAATCAGGCGATGATTTTTGTGAAGACCCATAACTCGCTTCACGGCGTCCGCAAGATGATAGGGCCCCAGGGCGCTGTCCGCCGTACGCTGACCATCGTTATCGAGCGCGGCTAGGAACGGGGCGATAGTGTCTTTCAGACGTGCTGTCAGCAGGTTGCTCTTCAAGAAGCCTCGCGATCGGCGATCGATCGGGGAACTCAAAACGACGGCAACAGGGGACGAAACTATTGCATTCTACGCCGGAAAATCGGCGAGTCGGCCCCGATTTGTCTATCGCCGCCTCGCCTATTCGCTGGACTCGGCGGGAAGCACCGCAGAGCGGCTGGATGCTATTCGGTCGTTCCGCGAGGAACTAAAGACAAGCGGAAACAGAGGCGAAGGGCTGAAGTTGCGCTGGTGTCTGCCGCCCTTTGTCGTGAGGCGGCTGTCGGCCGACGAGCTTGCCGAGATCGAGCCTTGGCTGGCGGAGCGCCGCGCAAAACGTGGACGGTTGCGGGATGCCTTCCCTGATTGTGCGGATGAGTTCAGTCTTACCCCGGAGTTCCTCAGCAGCGCGCTGGGAATCGAAAAGCTCCCGACTGTCGGGCGGCAGACTCGAATATTCACGATGGGATCGTGCTTCGCCCGCAATATCGCAGTCTTTCTCAAGGCGAACGGTTATGCTGCCGAAGCGTTTGTCCAGACCGAAGATCTGAACTCGCCATTCTCCAATGCCCGCATGTTGCGCGTCGCAGCAGCGTCATCGGATGAACGCTTGGGTTTTGTCACCGGCTGGATCGATGCTCTATATCCCGACGAAAGTCCAGTAAGCCGCTCCGGCAGGCGAGAGGAGGCGCTCGGTCGCATCTCCGCGCTCGCCGACTCGATCGCGTCAGCCGAAACCATCGTCATCACAATCGGCAGCGCCCTGGATTTTTTCCTGTCTACAGATCGATTGGAAACGGAAGGCGACGTTGCCCCGAAGTTCCTGCTGCTTGCCGATACCGAGGACGCTGACAAAAGGGCCGGTCTGACCCAACGGCTCAAGGGACAGGGCGCATCGTTTAGACTTGGCACTTTTTCGGAGTCTAAGATCGCGATCAACCGTCTGTATAATGCGATCCGCGTGCTCAATCCGCATGCGCTTTGTCTCTTCACGCTGTCGCCTGTGCCGATGGACAGTGCGATCGGATTGCACAAAGAGACTCCCATGGGAGCCGCAGAGATCGATTGTATAAGCAAATCGACGTTGCGCGCTGCTCTCCACGAAGCGATGTCCGAATGGGTCGCGACAGATTCGCGGATCCACTATTTTCCATCGTATGAGATCGTCCGCTGGATTGCGCCTAACCTTCCTCTACGAACCTTCGGGGCGGAGGACGCATCCGCGCGTCACGTCTCGGAAGAAGTGTTGAGCGGTGTATGCGGTTATTTCATCGATCGTTTCGGAGCGGACTCCGCAACGCCGTAACAGGATTCATTGTTTGCATTGGGCGGCTCAAAACTAGCCCTGGTAGCAGCTGGCGTCGCGCGACCTGCGTGCTTGGCTCCCACTGCTACTGCGGTGCAATAGAGCAATATCGACCTGTCCACCATCACGGCAGGGTGTAGGCGATCACATAGTCGCCGGCCTTGGTGCCGACCGAGCCATGCCCGCCGGCGACGATGACCACATATTGCTTGCCGTCGCTCGTCTCGTAGGTCATCGGCGTCGCCTGTCCACCGGCCGGCAGGCGGGCCTCCCATAATTGCCGGCCGTTGGTGAGGTCGTAGGCGCGCAGGAAATTGTCCACCGCCGCGCCGAGGAAGGCGACGCCGCCCTTGGTGATCATCGGCCCGCCAATGCCGGGAACGCCGACCTTGAAGGGCAGCGGCAGCGGCGTCATGTCGTAGACGGTGCCGTTCCTGCGCTTGTAGGCGATCTTGCCGGTGCGCAGATCGGCGCCGGCGACATAGCCCCAAGGCGGCGCCTGGCAGGGAATTTGCAGCGGGCCGAGGAACGGCCCCATGAAGACGCCGTAGGGCGCGCCCTCGTTGCGGTTAAGACCTTGCTCGCTGGCCTTCTCGTCCTCGCCTTTCGGCGGGATGTCTTCGCGCGGCACCAGCCGGGCGGTGAAAGCGAGGTAGGTCGGCATGGCGAACATCACCTGCCGCTCCGGATCGACGGCCACGCTGCCCCAGTTGAAGGTGCCGAAATTGCCGGGATAGACGATGGTGCCTTGCAGGGACGGCGGCGTGTAGCGCCCTTCGTAGAGGTGCTGGTGGAAGCTGATCCGGCAGGCGAGCTGGTCGAAGAGGGTGATGCCCCACATGTCCTTTTCCTCGAGCGGATCGGGCATGAAGGTGAGGCCGGAGACCGGCTGCGTCGGCGCGGTGAAATCCTCGGGGATCGCGCCGGTGGGGGCGGGCTCTTCCGTGACCGGGATGATCGGCTCGCCGGTGCGGCGGTCCAGCACATAGATGTCGCCCTGCTTGGTCGGACCGACCAGCGCCGGCACGGGCATTCCATCCTCTCCGGTGATGTCGAGCAGCACGGGCTGGGCGGGCACGTCCATGTCCCAGAGGTCGTGATGGACGGTCTGGCGGACCCAGCGGAGCTGCCCGGTGCTGATGTCCAGCGCGACGATCGACGAGGAGAATTTTTCGACATTCTCGCTGCGGCCCATGCCGAGCTGGTCGGGCACCTGGTTGCCGAGCGGGATGTAGACCATGCCCAGCCCTTCGTCGACGCTGAACACCGACCAGCTGTTCGGCGAATTCGCTGTATAGGTCTGGCCCGCCGGCAGTGGTGTCGTCTGGTCGGGGTTGCCGGAATCCCAGTTCCAGATGAGCTCTCCCGTCTCCGCATCGAATGCGCGGATCACGCCTGACGGCGACTGGATCGAATAGTTGTCGTTCACCGCCCCGCCGACGATGATCTTGCCGGCAACGGCGACCGGCGGGGAGGTCGAATAATAATAGCCCGCCGGGTTGTAGGGCATGCCCGTTTCGAGGCGCAGCGTGCCTTGGTCTGCAAAACTCGTGCAGACGCTGCCGGTGGCCGCGTCGAGGGCGATGAGCCTCGCGTCGGAGGTCGGCAGGTAGACGCGTTCGGCGCATGGCTGGCCGGCCGGCACCGTCGTACTGACATACCAGGTGACGCCGCGACAGGTCTGGTGTTGGCGATCCGGGTTGAGGCCGGCGTTCGGGTCGAATTTCCACTTCTCCTCGCCTGTCCTGGCGTCGATGGCGATCGCCCAATTGTGCGGGGTGCACAGATAAAGCGTGTCGCCCACCTTGAGCGGGGTGACCTGGTAGGTCGTCTCGCCGACGTCCTCCGGCAGCTTCACGTCGCCGGTCTGGTATTGCCATGCCACCTGCAGCGACGAGACGTTTTCCGTATTGATTGAAGTCAGCGGCGAGTAGCGCTGGCCGAAGGGTGTGCGGCCATACTGGTGCCATTCGCCGTCGGGCACGTCGCCGCCGAGCGCCGGCGTGGCCGAAACGGTTTCCGTCGGCAGGTCTCCAACGATTTCATGGGGGTCCTGGGTCATCGAGTAGGCTGCAACGCCTGCCGAGACCAGGATTGCGGCCGTCAGCGGCCAATGGGACAGGCTGCCTGCGCCTCCCGAAGGATCGGCGCGCAGCGGGCGGCGAATCCAGGGCATGACCAGCCAGATGCCGAGAAGCACGATGACGCCGCCGCGCGGGCCGAGCTGCCACCAGTCGAAGCCGACTTCCCAAACCGCCCAGACGATGGATGCCAGTAGGAAGGCTGCGTACAACCAGAGCGCGGCCACGCTTCGTCTCGCCAGCAGCAGGGCGGTGACGAGGAAGGCAAGCCCTGCCAGAAGGTAGTAAAAGCTGCCGCCGAGCAGGACTAGCCACAGTCCCCCGGCTCCGAGGGCGAGGCCTATCAGGGCGAACAGGATGGAAGTCGCGATAAGCATGCTGCTGACTTTCTACTGCGATTGGTCGATGGCATGAGGGGAGGGCTGGCTGGAGCCGGGTACGCCGTTGCCTGGCGGGCGAAGCATGAAATAAGCCACCACCGCGAGCACGATGATCGCCAGGAGCCAAACCAATTGCCGATTGCCCATGGTCCGACCTCGCAAATCTGTAGGTGGCTCGGAGTTGCCCGATATGTGTCGCGTTTCGAGCCGGGTGGGCGCGGGAACGCCAACGATTCAGCCCATAACTGGAGCAGCGGCGAGAAGCGTCAACGGTTTACGGTCGATCCGCCGGTCTAGGACCGTCGATGAAGCCTTTCAGACGAAAGGACTATTCTCTAAACGGGGTTTTCAACGCGATATGTTTTCGGCAATTTGGCGCTTCGGCCGATAAAAACGAATGGGAGATCGGAAATGAGGACTATTTTTGCAGCGAGCGCGTTCGCGCTGGCGCTGAGCGCGTCGGGCATAGCCTTCGCCGAACCGGTGAAGGTCGGCATGATCACCACGCTCTCCGGCGGCGGTGCGGGCCTTGGTGTGGATGCCCGCGACGGCTTCATGCTGGCGGTCAAGCTTTCCGGTTCCAAGGACATCGAGGTCGTCACCGAGGACGACGCCATGAAGCCGGAACTGGCGGTGCAGATCGCCGACAAGATGATCCAGAGCGACCAGGTCGACGTTTTGACCGGCATCATCTGGTCGAACCTCGCCATGGCGGTGGTGCCGAACGCGGTGGCGCAGGGCAAGTTCTATCTGTCGGTCAATGCTGGCCCGTCGCCGCTGGCCGGCGCGAAATGCGACAAGAACTACTTCAACGTCGCCTACCAGAACGACAATTTCCATGAGGCGGCGGGCAATTATGCGCAGACCTCGGGCATCAAGAAGATGTTCATCCTCGCGCCGAACTATCCGGCCGGCACGGATTCGCTGAACGGCTTCAAGCGTTATTACAAGGGCGAGCTGGTCGGCGAGGTCTACACCAAGCTCGGCCAGACCGACTATGCAGCCGAGATCGCGCAGATCCGCGCGTCGGGCGCCGATTCCGTCTTCTTCTTCCTGCCCGGCGGCATGGGCATCGCCTTCATGAAGCAGTATGCGCAGTCGGGCGTCGGCATCCCGGTCATGGGTCCCGGCTTCTCCTTCAGCCAGGACGTGCTCGGCGCGATCGGCGACGCCGCCCTTGGCGCAAAGAACACGGCCTCCTGGTCGCCCGACCTCGACAACGCCAAGAACAAGGAATTCGTCGAGGCGTTCAAGGCCGAATACAACCGGATACCGTCGATCTACGCGGCACAGGCCTTCGACACCGGAACGCTGCTGGCTGCCGCGGCGGCAAAGGCCAGCGTGAAGGATGCTGACGCTTTCCGCGCCGCGCTCGCCGCTGCCGAGTTCGATTCCGTGCGCGGCAAGTTCAAGTTCAACACGAACCATCACCCGATCCAGGACTTCTACGTTCGCGAGGTGTTCAAGGATGGCGACGGCGTGCTGACCAACAAGATCATCGGCACCAGCTTCACGGACCACGGCGACGCCTACGCCGCCGAGTGCAAGCTGTAGGCTTCCTCCTCCCCTTGAAGGACGAGAGCTATCGCATATGCAGATCGACCCCCACTCCGTCACGCTTCGCGTGCCACCTCTCCCCCGCTCGACGGGGGAGAGGAAGGACGGCGCCAGGACTGGCTCCCTTCCTCTCCCCCACAA
>JAEYXI010000025.1 GCA_023428515.1 Pseudomonadota bacterium
GCCGAGGAGATCGCCATGCATTTCCTCAAGCGCGTGAAGATCCCGGAGCAGGCGAACAAATATCCCGGCCAGTTGTCGGGTGGGCAGCAGCAGCGCGTGGCGATTGCGCGCTCGCTCTGCATGAACCCGCGCATCATGTTGTTTGATGAGCCGACCTCCGCCCTCGACCCCGAGATGATCAAGGAGGTGCTGGAGACGATGGTTGGCCTCGCCGAGGAAGGCATGACCATGCTCTGCGTGACGCACGAGATGGGCTTCGCCCGCAAGGTCGCCAACCGGGTGATCTTCATGGATGCGGGACAGATCGTCGAGCAGAATACGCCCGCCGAGTTCTTCGACCATCCGCGGCACGAGCGTACGAAGCTGTTCCTCAGCCAGATATTGCACTGAGGCGAACTCCAAGGTGGAAGCCGGCGGATGGTGAAGCTCGTCCGCCGGCTTTTCCTTGCGCTTGCCGCGGTATGCCTGCTGGTTCTCGCCGGAACGTTGGTTCCGCGTCCGTTGCTCCCGGTACATGAGGCCGGCGCGCCGCAACATCGCATTCTGGTGATCAGCAACCCGATCCACAGCGATATCGCCATACCGCTTGATGCAAATATGCTCGTGCGCTTTGCATCACTGGTGAGCGCTGGGCTTCCGGCCGATGAACCCGGTGTCCGTTACCTTGTATTCGGGTGGGGGAGCCGCGCCTTCTACATCGAGACGCCCACATGGAGCGAACTCAAGGCCGGACCGCTGTTTTCCGCACTGACGCTGGATGACTCGGTCTTGCATGTCAGCATTGCCGGTGCAATCGACGAGGCGGCCATTCCGGTGCGCGGCTTCGACCTCACAGATGCCCAATTTGACCGGCTGCTCGCTTTCATCGAGGCAAGCTTTCGCGAGGGACCGGACGGTCCCGTTCCGATCCCGGACGCGGCCTATGGAGCGCATGACGTTTTCTTCGAGGCGAAAGGGCGCTTCACCGCATTGCTCGGTTGCAATACCTGGACGGCTGCCGCTTTGCGCGAGGCGGGCCTCAGGACCGGGTGGTGGAATCCGACGCCGCAGACGCTCGGACTCTCCCTCGATCTCTACAACTGAAGCTCAAAGCTTGAGGGCAGGCGGCTTCCAGCCGTAAAGCCAGTCGAAGCTTGTGGCGAGTTTTTCCGGCGTGCGCATGCGCAGGACGGCATTGCGCACCATGGCGATCGGTCCCGCCGCGTGCCAGGTCATGCGATTGAAGGAGCCGCGGCGTATGACACGCTCGACACGTTTGCGCCGTTCCTTTTCCCATGCGGCGAGCGCCGCGGCGACGCTGTCCGGCCGCGCCAGCACGTGGCCGGCGAGCGTCTCGGCGTCCTCGATGGCCATTGCTGCTCCCTGAGCGGCAAAGGGCGTCATGGCATGCGCGGCATCACCAATCAGTGCGATGCCGCCCGCGGCGGTCCAGTGACCGGCGAGCGGCACGGTGTGGAGAGGCCAGACCGTCCATTCGCCGGCGTCGTCGGCGAGCTTTTGAAGGGCAGGCGCCGTCCGCCGCATGGCGTTCCTGAGGACTTTCGTATCCATCTGCCCTGACCAGGTCTCGGCCATCGCCGTCCCGCGGGTGAAAGCCGCGAGATTGAGCGCGGCCCCGGCACGGACCGGATAGGTGACCATGTGGAAGCCCGGCGTGAGAAACGCGGTAACCACTCCGCCGATGCCGACCTGCGCGAGCGAACTGCCGGCAGGGCTTTCGGCCCTGATGGTCCTGCGCCAGGCGACCTGTCCCGAGAAGCGGCTCTTCGCATCGCCGCCGACAAGCCGGCGCATATCCGACCATACGCCATCGGCGCCGACCAGCAGCATGCCCGTGATCTTTTCGATCCGGCCCGCAATCTCGATCGAAACAGTTACGCCAAGTGGATGCTGGGTCGCGTCGCGGACAGCGGCGCCGGTCACCAACTGGATACCGGGTTCTCGGGCGACATGTGCGAGCAGCGCATTCTGCAGGTCGGCACGATGGGCGGTAAGGTAGGGGGCCTTCCAGCGCCATTCGGCCGCTGCGCCGAGCTGCACACGGCCCAGTTCGGCAAGGTTCGACGCATCGCGCAGCACGACTGCGTCGGGCCGCACGGCGGTGTGGCGCAGTCCGGGCAGCACGCCGAGGCGGTCGAGAATGCCGGTCGCATTAGGCGAGAGCTGGATGCCGGCGCCGACCTCGTCGAGCCGCGGAGCGCGTTCGAAGATGCGTACCGGATAGCCGCGGACGGCGAAGGCGAGTGCTGCCGTCAGGCCGGCGATGCCGGCGCCGGCGATGATGATCTGCCGAGATCGCGCCTCAGCCACGGCCGCCCGCTTTTTGCCGGCTCAGGCCGCGCGGTCGAGGTAGAGACAATTCTCGGGGCGGGTCTCGTTCGCCTTCAGCGAAGGATCGTAACGATAAAGCGTCGAGCAGTAAGGGCAGACCTTCTCTGCATCGGCGCCCATGTCGAGGAAGACGTGCGGATGGTCGAACGGCGGATTGGCGCCGACGCACATGAACTCCTTCACGCCGATATCGATCGCGGCGTGGCCCGCATCGTTCTGGAAGTGGGGAATGGATCCGCCCGCCATGTCGTGCTCTCTCTGCCTTTGTCGATAGGTTTGCCGCTAGCGTTTGTCGCATAACCGCCGGCTTTGCAAGCCGCATGAAATCAAACTGTCGCAAAAGCCTGTCAGGAGGTAGATTGCGCCGAAAGTCGGCTATGGATAGGCAAAGCCAGGGAAAAATGACGATATGAGCGAGTTGAAGCCGGCTCAGGCAGAGTTCACGGCCGTCGCCACGGCCGACACTGATGGCGTCTCGGGAAATCCCGACCGTTTCGTCAACCGCGAGTTCTCCTGGCTCCAGTTCAACCGCCGTGTGCTTGAGGAATCGCAGAACACAAGCCATCCGCTGCTCGAGCGCGTACGCTTCCTGTCGATCTCCGCCGCCAATCTCGACGAGTTCTTCATGGTGCGGGTGGCTGGCCTTGCCGGGCAGGTGCGCGAGGGCATCGTGCTGAAA
>JAEYXI010000109.1 GCA_023428515.1 Pseudomonadota bacterium
GTGACGCGCGAGCGCATCCGCCAGATCGAGGCGAAGGCGCTGCGCAAGCTCAAGCACCCGAGCCGCTCCAGGAAGCTCAGGAGCTTCCTGGATAGCTAGTTGGAAAGCTGGATAGCTAGTTGGAAAGGGCGCCTCGTGGGCACCCTTTTTGCGTCACGATTCAGATGTCGACCGGCCTGTTCGGGATTAGCAGATTGTCCTTGTTGACGAGCACGATCGGGGCATCGGAGCCGTCGACGGTGACGAGCAACAGGCGAATGTCCCACTGTCCATTGCTTCGGACAGCATAGGAAGTCACGTTGCCGGAGCCATTGCTGCCGGTGATCGGAATCCCAAGGCTGGCGGATCCGGTTCCTCCTGCCTCCACCGTCACGTTCCCACCGGTCCAGAATCCTGTCTCGATGGGATCGCCGAGCGCGGCGCGGACGCGGTCGTCCGCGCGCACGATCTGCATGCTGACCTGGTAGGCCTCGCTGTTTTTCAGGATACGGGGGACGCTGACGACGGATCCCACGACACCGGCGATTACGACGATCCAACTGATGAGCCCGAAGACAGCCCATTTGTGTTGAGTCTTGCGGAAGTGTTCGGCGTCCTTCCAGTAGCGGTTGCGCCAAGCCCAGCGGCTGCCTCTCAGCCCGAGCACGATCATCATGATGAGGTTCAGCCCGGGGATGAGGGCGAGCAGCGCAATGAACGTGCTGTTGCCTATGCCCCAGATCCAGTTGAGGAAAAACGCTCCCCAGTTCCAGCGATCGAGTTCGGCTGGGATTTCGGCCGGATCGTTCAACGCACCGTTGCTCACTGATTCTCCCTTCAGGGCGGCTCGCGACCAGCCTGCCATGACGTATGAGAGAGAGCCAAAAGCCGCAAGCGCGCTTTCAATGGGGCCTGCGAGTTATGGCTTGAATGCGACCTCATCGCAATAAATGCGACATCAAGGGTTTATTTCCCTGACCCTGCGGCTTATGCTGCGCCGCATCCAACAACTATGGAGCTTTCGCCTTTCGCGCCGTGGCGCGCGAAATCCCTTTTCGTTTCAGGAATCAGGATCCCCACAATATGGAGATGTCACCCCTGGCCGTTGCCGGGCCAACCTACGATCACACCGGAAAGTTGAACCTCGACCACGTCTACAACAAGCCCGACCCAAGGGGCTATTTCTCCACCCTGTCCAAGCTCGACTATTGCGTGCCCGAAGTCGCCAAGCCGTTCTTCAAGCGGCTACTGGAGGCGAAGCGTGAAGCGAACGGCGAAGCCGCCGCCAAGATCGTGGATGTCGGCTGCTCCTACGGCGTGAACGCCGCCCTGCTCAAGCACGACATGTCGCTCGACGATCTCTACCGGCTCTACAATGACGAGGCGCCCGCCGACAAGGCGGCGATGCTCGAACGCGACCGTGCGCTTTTCTCCGATTCCGCCGATGAGGCGCTCTCTATCGTCGGCCTCGATGTGGCGCAGAATGCCGTCGCCTACGCGGTCGATGTGGGCATCCTGGATGCAGGCATAGCTGCCGACCTGGAGCGGCAGGACCCCTCGGCTGACGATATGCGCGTCTTCGAGAATGCCGACCTGATCATCTCGACCGGATGCGTCGGCTATGTCACGAGCTCGTCGCTGGAACCGCTGGTGGAGGCGGGGCGGGATGCCTGGATGGCCAATTTCGTGCTGCGCATGTTCGACTACGAACCGGTCGAGGACATGATGGCCAGCCACGGATATGTGACGGAACGCCTCGAAGGCACACTGTTTCCGCAGCGCCGTTTCGTCTCCGAGGCGGAGCATCTGCAGGTGCTCGACAATCTGCGCGAGCGCGGCCTGTCGCCGGCCGCCGCGGAGCGCGACGGCTGGTACCTCGCCGAACTGCACGTCTCTCGCCCGGCGGACCAGGCCAGCAAGCCGTTGGAGACGATATTCTCGCCCTGAGTACCCAAGCGGTATGTAACTCGATGCAGGGCCACGTATCCGGCGGCCCTGCATTGCCGGGCCAGGATCGGCCGCTCGTCATGCACCCCCTCTCAAGAGTCTAGCTTGCCGCCAAGCCTGCGCGGGAGGATACTCCTTGGCGTCGGATGCATTGAGGGCGATTGACCCGGATGCCCGCCCCGGCAGTTTGTGCCGTGCTCCGTGGCCCCGGAGGGAGGTGTGCCATGATGACATACATCAGCTTGATCAACTGGACCGAGCAGGGCGTACGCGATGTCAAAGCCTCACCCAAGCGCCTCGATGCGTCAAGGAAGTTGCTCGGCGAGTTGGGTGGCTCGATGAAAGGCTTCTACCTCACCATGGGCGAGTGCGACATGGTCGCAATCATCGAGGCTCCAGACGATGCGGCAGCCGCGCGTTTCACATTGACCCTCGCCCAGGGCGGCAACGTCAGGACGCGCACGATGAAGGCGTTTCCGGAACTCGCCTATCGCGACATCATCTCCTCGATAGGCTAGCGTCTCGACGATGGCGGGACTGACTGTCTGGTACAACACCCGCTGCCCGGTTTGCGACGCAGGCATCCGCCATCAGAAGAAGCGGCTGGTCGAGGCAGTGAAGGCCGGCCGTATCGCATTCCGCGACATCAACCTCGAGCCCGATGCGCTCGCCCGCCACGGCGCGTCGCTGGAGGACATCAGGCGTAGGCTCCACGCCACCGATGCCGAGGGATGGCTGCTCGTCGGCGCCGACGTAGCTGTCGCGGTCTGGCGCGCGACGCCGGGCGAGGGGTGGCTCGCCGTGCTCCTCGGCAATCCGGTCGTCCTGCCAGTCACGCGCTTCGTCTACGACCGCTTCGCCGACCTGCTCTACGCGTGGAACAGGCGAAAGGGGCGCTGGTAGCTCTTGCGTTTTCCAAATTCGCGGGTATATACCCGCTTCATGTCCGCCTGTTATTGCATAGTCCTGCGAAAGGCCTCGCGCCGGCTTACCTCGCTCTATGACGAGGCGCTGGCGCCGTTCGGTATTAACCTCGCGCAATACAGCCTGCTGAGTAACGTCGTGCGGCGCGCACCGATCTCGTTGACGGAGCTCGGCCGGCTGCTCGACCTCGACCGCTCCACCGTCGGCCGCAACGCCCGCGTGATGGCCCGCATGGGCTTGCTCGTCATGGGGCCCGGCGAGGATCAACGCGAGCAGGCGCTGTCGCCGACCGAGCGGGGCAGGGCGGTGTTTGCCCATGCCGTCCCTGTCTGGGAGCGTGTCCAGCAGGACATCGAAGCGAAGCTCGGGCCGCAAAAGGCCGAGCAGTTGCAAAGCCTGCTGGCCGAACTGTGATTTTTAGAAGCGAAAACGGGTATCTACCCGTAATAACGCCGCGGTACAGCGGCGAGAAGGAGACAACATGATCTCGAACCGCCTCGCCGCATGGCTCGCCAGCCGCGACATCCACTACGGATGGGTCGTCGCCGGCACGACCTTCCTCACCATGCTGGCGACCGCCGGCGCGATGGGTTCCGCCGGCGTGCTGATCCAGCCGCTGCAGCAGGAGTTCGGCTGGTCGAACGCCGAGATATCCTTCGCGCTCGCGGTCCGCCTCGTTCTCTTCGGCCTGTTCGGTCCCTTCGCGGCGGCCTTCATGAACCGCTTCGGCGTGCGCCAGGTGGCAAGCGCAGCGCTTGTGCTGATCGCCTCCGGCATCGTGGCTTCCTTCGGCATGACCGAGGTCTGGCAGCTCGTGGCGCTCTGGGGCGTCGTCATCGGCATCGGCACGGGCATGACCGCGCTGGTGCTCGGCGCCACTGTGGCTGCGCGCTGGTTCAGCCACAGGCGCGGGTTGGTCGTCGGACTGCTGACGGCGAGCAACGCGACCGGCCAGCTCGTCTTCCTGCCGCTCCTTGCAAGCCTCACCGAAGCCTATGGCTGGCGCAGCGCGCTCGCCTTCTCCGTCGCCGTGCTGCTCGTGGCGCTGCTTGCCGTGCTCGTGCTGATGCGCGACCGGCCCTCCGATCTCGGCCTGCCGCCCTATGGCGAGCGTTCAGTCGTGCCGCCACCGGCGGCGGCCGGCGGGCTGGTGACGCTGCTCACCTCGCCGCTCGTCGCGCTGCGTGATGCCTCGCGCACCGGCGTCTTCTGGGTGCTTTTCCTCACCTTCTGGGTCTGCGGCTTCAGCACCAACGGCCTCATCCAGACGCACTGGATCTCGATCTGCAGCGATTTCGGCGTCGCACCGGTGGGCGCGGCCGGCATGCTCGCCCTCATCGGCGTGTTCGACCTCGCCGGCACCATCCTGTCGGGCTGGCTGTCGGACCGCTTCGACAATCGCTGGCTGCTCTTCTGGTTCTACGCCTTGCGCGGCCTGTCGCTGATCTATTTGCCATTCACGGATTTCGGCATCTACGAACTGTCGCTCTTCGCCGTCTTCTATGGCCTCGACTGGGTGGCGACGGTGCCGCCCACGGTAAAGCTCGCCGCCGAGCGGTTCGGGCCGGAAAGGGCAGGGCTGGTGTTCGGCTGGGTGTTCGCCGGCCATCAGCTTGGCGCAGCCTCCGCTGCCTGGTTCGCCGGCGCCACGCGCACCGGCTTCGAGACCTACATGCCCGCGCTCTTCATCGCCGGCACCTTCTGCCTGATGGCGGCGGTGCTCATCCTGTCGCTGTCGCGCCCGGCAAGCCGCGAGGCGGCGCTGCAGCCAGCTTGACGGTCGAGCTTGACACAAGACGAGGAGGGATGGCTTGCTCGGCATATGAGCATCGAATTCCTCCTCACTACGCTGGTCATCGTCGCCTCGCCGGGCACCGGCGTCGTCTACACGCTGGCCGCCGGTCTTTCGCGGGGATGGCGTGCCAGCCTGCTCGCGGCGTTTGCCTGTACGCTTGGCATCGTGCCGCATCTTGTGGCGGCGCTCACCGGCCTTGCCGCGCTGCTCCACGCCAGTGCGCTTGCCTTCACGATCGTGAAATATCTCGGCGTCGCCTACCTGCTCTACATGGCCTGGCAGTCGCTGCGCGCGAACGGTGCGCTGAAGGTCGAGGCCGGCGCGGACCAGCGCTCGGGCTTCCGCATTGTTGTCGACGGCGTGCTGGTGAACATCCTCAATCCAAAACTGTCGATCTTCTTCGTCGCCTTCCTGCCGCAGTTCATCTCGCCCGGCGAGCCGCATCAACTGCTCAGGATGCTGGAATTGTCGGGCGTGTTCATGGCCGCGACCTTCGTCATCTTCGCCATCTACGGCGTCTTCGCCGCCGCGATGCGCGACCGCG
>JAEYXI010000114.1 GCA_023428515.1 Pseudomonadota bacterium
GAGCCGCCGGCCTTGGTCTGCTTGCCGGGCAGGATCGGTGGCACCGGCGAAATGGCGAGCGCCACCAGCGCGATCTCGAGCGTGCGCGGCAAGGGAAAGATCATGTCGACAACGACGGTGAAGAGCACCATCAGCACGTTCATCGACAACAGCGATCTGATCAGCAGACCGGGACGGTTGATCAGATAGAGCGCGTCGCCCTTCACCGTCTTCAGCCCGAGCGCGAAGACGAGCAGGAAAAGGCTGATGTTGATCGCCAGCGGTATCAATTGGGCAAAGGTCATGACCGGCATTCCCGATCGGCGGGAAGCGGCGCCGTGCAGCGCCGCTTCTGGTTGCCGGCTGGCTCAGTCGACGGCGAAGGCCGCCGCGGCCAGTTTCTCGAGATCGAGATACTGGCCCTTCTCGACGGTGACGCCGACGCCGAGGATCCTGCCGCCTTCGAACTCGCCTGGCGTCTTGTAGTCCTCGCTCACCGCGTCGCCGCTGTCGCGCCCGACGCACAGCCCGTCGCCGGACAGGGTGAATTTGCCCGGCTGGGTGCGCATGTCGCCCTGCGCCTCGATCTTCTCGTTGACGTAGAGCGTCGTCTTGCCGAGCGACTCGCCGTGCTTGCCGGCCTTGTCGCGAATGAACTCCATGCCGAGCGTATACTTGCCCGGCTTGAGTTCCGTCTTGGAGACGAACTTCTGCTCCGGCTTGATGCCGAGGAAGTTGTAGACGTAGTGCAGCTTCTTGTCCTTGATGAACAGCGCATGCCCGCCGAAGCGCGAGCCGTGCGCGAAGATCACGCCGGAGCATTTCGGATCGGTGATCTCGATATCCGCGATGATCTTGTAGGACCGCCCGCGCACGTTGACCGCCACGCCTTCCGGCACGGGCGAGGTGCCTGGATAGTAAAGGTAGCGCTCGCGCGGCGCTTCCTCGCTCGGACGCTCGACTCCAAGCAGCTCCGCAGCGCTGCGGTCGTCGAGCGGCAGCACCTTGTTCTTCTCGGCCTCCTCGAACCAGGCGTCGATCAGCGCCTTCAGCTTTTCGGGATGCTTCTTGGCGAGGTTCACCGATTCCGAGCGGTCGGCGTCGACATGGTAGAGTTCCCACTCGTCCTTATCGAAGTGGCCCTTGCTGACCAGCGGCGCATGCAGGGCTGCGGCCTTCCAGCCGTCTTCCCACATACCGCGGGTGCCGAGCATCGCGTAGTACTGCCGCTTCTTCTTCGTCTTGCCGTCCGGCTTGGCGGTGAAGCTATAGGCCATCGAAACGCCCGACAGCGGATACTGCTCGACACCGCGATAGACCTTCGGCATCTCCAGCTTGCAGGCCTCGAGGATGGTCGGCACGATGTCGGTCGAATGGTGGTACTGGTTGCGTACTTCCCCCTTCGCCTTGATGCCCTTCGGCCAGGAGATGACCATCGGGCAGCAGGTGCCGCCGGCATATTCCGAATAGCGCTTGAACATCTGGAACGGCGTGGAGGTCGCGACGGCCCAGCCGGTCGGATAGTGGCCGTAGGTTTCGGGCGAGCCGAGCACCTTCAGATATTTCAGGTTTTCGGAGAGCTCGTCCGGGAAATTGTTGAAGAACTTGTTCTCGTTGACCGAGCCGCTCGGGCTGCCTTCGCCCGACGCGCCGTTGTCGGAGCAGTAGAAGATGAGCGTGTTGTCGAGCTGCCCGCTTTGCTCGAGGTAGTCGATCAGCCGGCCGATCTGCACGTCGGTGTATTCGGAAAAGCCGGCGTAGACCTCCATCATGTGTGAAAAAAGCTTCTTCTCGTCGGTGTTGAGTGTGTCCCACGGACGCACCGCGTCGCCGGGATTGGCGACGTCATCAGGCAGCGGGTTGATCGGGGTCAGCTTGGTGTCCTTCGGAAGCAGGCCCTTCTCGATCATGCGCGGCAGCACCCATTCGCGGTAGGCCTCGTAACCGGCGTCGAACTTGCCCTTGTACTTGTCGATGTATTCCTGCGGCGCGTGGTGCGGCGCATGGTTGGCGCCGGGGCAGAGCCACATGAACCACGGCTTCGACGGGTTGCTCGCCTTCTGGTCGCGGATCATCTGCAGCGCCTGGTCGACGAGATCCTTGGAGAGGTGATAGCCCTCCTCCGGCCCGTAGGGCTGGTCGATGAACTTGTTGTCCTCGACGAGGTCGGGGTACCACTGGTTGGTCTCGCCGCCGAGGAAGCCGTAGAAGCGGTCGAAGCCCTTCGACAGCGGCCACTCCGAGCGGCTGGCGCCCGACGAGATGTCCTGCTCGGGTACGTTGTGGTTCTTGCCTAGCCAGTAGGTGCTCCAGCCGGCGTCCTGCAGCACCTGGCCGATCGTCATGCATTCGGCCGGCAACCGGCCGCTCCAGCCAGGGAAGCCTTGCGCGCCCTCGGTAATGCAGGAGCAGGCGTTCAGGTGGTGATTGCGGCCGGTTAGGAAGGTCGAGCGCGTCGGCGAGCAGAGAGCGGTGGTGTGCCACTGCGAATACATCAGGCCATTGTCGGCGAGTTTCTGCAGCGTCGGCATTTCGATGCCGCCGCCGAAAGGCGACCATGCAGTTAACCCGGTATCGTCAAAGAGCACGATCAGGATGTTCGGCGACCCTTCCGGCGCCTTGGGGAGCGTGAACGGACCCCAGTCCGGCTTGGAATCGCGCACGTCGAGCTTGATGACGCCCTTGAACGGTTTCTTCGTCATGCTTCTTTCTCCTTGTGATCGTTGATTGCCGCCCGTTGTTCAGACTGCCCGGGTAAGCACTGCGAAAAATGCGAACAAACCGATGAAGATGAGCGCGATGGAGACGACGTAGAGCGGCGTGTGCATCGGCTCGGGGCCGAGGCCCGAGATGGCTTTGAATTCGCCGCTGCGCAGGTAGTTGATGACCGTTCGGTACTGCCAGACCGAGATCAGCAGCGAGAAGACGCCGGCGGCGATCAGCGCGAGGCCGAGATAGCGCGGCGCCTGCGGCCGCGTGGCCATCGCGACGCCTTCCATGTCGCCAAGCCGTTCGAAGAACTGGACGATGGTGAAGCCGAAGCCGATCAGCGACACAGCCGTGCGCACCCAGGACATCAGTGTGCGTTCAAGGCTGAGCCGCGTTCTCAGCCATGAGAAGTGGCTATCTGAGGTCGTCTTGACGGTGAAGCGGTCGCCGCCAGTGTCGGCTTGCTGGGGGGCCATGAGCTTCCTCTTGTCCGTCACGGCATGGTCTTGCCGCGCCCGCTAACCGAGGCGTAGCGCCTTTCAGGCGCAACCTGTCGTGACGTTCCGCGTCTTCTCTGACGTCGGGTCAGATTGAGCAAATTCGACGGCGACTGATAGTTGGACTTAGGTCCCTATCCGCGCAAATCCCTCGGGCATGTGAATAAAAATATCGATTAACTGGTTGATTTCATTGAATTTCAATAGAAATTTCGGGCCTGTTTATCCCCACACCTCCGGCTTCCCGCATAATCCGTCCAGTTTCTCCTGCGGGAACGCCGATCATGACGGTGGTTTGCGGGGAGGAACCGGCGCTCGGGCGAAACGGCTAACGTGGCCGTGGAGACCGAGGGTCGTTCCGGAGTTCCACGACTCCCCGCGCGAGAGCGACGGGGACAAGGCGCTGGTATGTCCTTGGCGTCGGCACGTAGAAACCACCGGCAGCAACGTGATCCCACGGGAATCACAAGCCGGAAGGTCCTTCGCAGGGAATGGAACGGCCAAAGAACGCCGGCGGGGCGCGGGAAGCTGCGCCACGTATAAATAATTGAGAGGCTCGGCTTTTTGCGCCCCGCTTCCCACCCTCGTTCCGCGCTTGTCCGGGGGATCGAGGTCTTCTTTGAAATGGCCAGACTGCGAAAGCAGGGCGTGGCAACGGCCCGGTGTGCCATAAACCTCGCGATGAAAGGGTCTTGGGCGTAGCGAGATGAAGTGAACCTGTGCTCCAACCCCGAATGGTCCCGCCGCCAAGCTTCCGGGCCAATCGATTCAAGTGTAGGCTGCAAACAATATTTTAGGATCAGATTGATAAACCTTTGGCTGTCTTGGTGGCAAAGACCTTTACACGCAGCGTGAGAAGCGTGCTCGCGGCAATTTTTTTGCTCTGCGCGCTTGTGACATTCGGCATGGCCCAGAGTGCTAACGAACAGCCGCGCCGCATCTTGATCGTTTACGAGAATGACGCGACGCTGCCGGCCGCGATCGAGATTGCGCAGGGGATACGGAACGGCCTGGAAAACGGCATTCAGGCGAAATTCGAAACCTATAGCGAATATCTCGACGTGCTCCGTTTTCCCGGCCCCGAGAATCTTTCGCGTCGCGCCGCCGACATGGCCGAGAAATATCGCGGGCTTAAGATGGACGTGGTCATTGCCCTCGGCCCGGGCGCGCTCCGCTTCATGCTCGAATATTGCAAGGATATCGCACCCGAGGCGCCTTTGATCTTCGGAGGGACGCGTGCCGAGACCCTGGAT
>JAEYXI010000133.1 GCA_023428515.1 Pseudomonadota bacterium
GCGTCCGGCTTGATCATCGAGAAGGTGCGTTCGATCGCCATGATTGGTTCCTGTATGGTTTGAAAGGTGGCGGGCTCTATACAGGCCGCCGCCAACCTTGCCAAGCCGCAGGCGCTTCAGGCGGCCGCGACGCTTCGCCCGAGCCCACCATGCAGGTCGAGCAGGCGCTCGAACCATGCCGTCAGCGGATCGTCCTCCGCCAGCGTCTGGAAAGGCGACATGACCCGCACCCATTGGAAAGCCCCGAAGACGATGTAGTCCGGGTAGAGTGGCGCACTGCCGCCAATGAAGGGCTGGTATCCCAGCATGTTGCGCAGCGGTTCCAGCGATGCGCGGAAAGCGGCAAGCTCCGCCTCGCGCGGCGCCGAGACCTCTTCCAGCCGCTTGCCGTAGCGCTTCTCGCGGCTGTCGCGGAAATAGGCCTGGTCGGGTGGCGCCAGCCGCGCATGGATGTCGGTCAGCGCCGCCGCGCCGAGATAGGGATGAACCGTGAGCTGCGACCAGCGCTCGACGAAACGCGCCATCGCCTTGCCGCCTTCACCGCCGAACAAGGTCGGCCGGTCGGGATAGGCCTCGTCCAGATAGAGCGCGATGGCGAAGGAATCCGCCACCACCGTCTCGCCGTCACGAATGACCGGTATTGTCTTCGACAGGCCGCCCTCGACCGAAGGCACCGAGGTGAACGGTGTCGGCACGCGCTGGAATTCGAGGCCCTTGTGCGCGAGCGACATCGCCGTCTTCCAGCAATGCGGGCTGAACGGACGCGAGGCGTCTTCGCCGACGAGGTCGTATAGCAGGATAGTCATTGGCGTTGTGCCTCTGTTGCGTCTATCAGGAGCGCACTATTGCGATCGAAGCCTTGGAGGGGAAGCCTTTGAAGCAGCATTTCATGATGTTCGCCGCCTATAACGCTTGGGCCAATCAGCGCGTCTACGAGGCGGCGTCCGGCTTGAAGAAGGAGGAATTTGCCAGGGATGTCGGCGCCTTCTTCAAGTCCATGCGCGGCACGCTCAACCACCTCCTCGTCGCCGACAAGATCTGGCTGAAGCGCTTTACGGGCGAGGGGGATGCGCCCGCGGCGCTCGACACCATCCTCTACATCGATTTTTCGAAACTGCGCGTCGCGCGCGAGATCGAGGACAAGCGCCTGGTCGACTGGATAGGCTCGCTGAGCGAGAAGGCGCTCGCAGGACGCTTCACCTACATGACCGTCACCGATATGCGTACCGTGTCGCAGCGGCTGGCGCCTGCGCTCTTCCACCTCTTCAACCACCAGACCCACCATCGCGGCCAGGCGCACACCATCCTGACGTTGCTTGGCAAGGAAGCGCCGTCGCTCGACCTGATCTATTTCCAGCGGACGGAGGAAGGCCGCGCCTTCGCATAGACGCGCATCGCCGAGGCCTTGCGATTGCCGCTTCGGCGGTGCAAAAGCCGCGGGCCATGCTTATCATCAACGACCTTTCCCTCCGCATCGCCGGACGCCTCTTGCTCGACCATGTCTCGCTGACCCTTCCGGCCGGCACGAAGGCAGGCCTCGTGGGCAGGAACGGCACCGGCAAGACGACGCTCTTCCGCGCGATCACCGGCGACCTCTCGTCGGAGTCCGGCTCCGTCAGCCTGCCCAAGAACACGCGCATCGGCCAGGTTGCGCAGGAAGCGCCCGGCACCGAGGAGCCGCTGCTCGACATCGTGCTCAAGGCCGATGTCGAGCGTGCAGCACTTCTTGCGGAGGAGCAGACCGCGACCGATCCGCACCGCATCGCCGAGATCCACATCCGCCTCGCCGACATCGACGCGCATTCGGCCGAGTCCCGCGCGGCGACCATTCTGGCCGGTCTGGGCTTCGACGACGATGCGCAGCGGCGGCCGGCCTCGTCCTTCTCCGGCGGCTGGCGCATGCGCGTCGCGCTTGCCGCCGTGCTGTTCTCGCAGCCCGACCTGCTGCTGCTCGACGAGCCGACCAACTATCTCGACCTCGAGGGCACGTTGTGGCTGGAGAACTACGTCGCGAAGTATCCGCACACCGTGCTGCTGATCTCGCACGATCGCGACCTCCTCAACCGCGCGGTCAACTCGATCGTCCATCTCGACAAGCAGAAACTGACCTTCTGGCGCGGCGGCTACGACCAGTTCGAGCGGCAGCTCACCGAGCAGCGGGAGTTGCAGGAGAAGAGCCGCGTCAAGCAGGAAGCCGCACGCAAGCATCTGCAGTCCTTCGTCGACCGTTTCCGCGCCAAGGCCTCGAAGGCGCGCCAGGCGCAGTCGCGCATCAAGGCGCTGGAGAAGATGAAGCCGATCGCCGCGCTGGTCGACGACACGGTGCGGCCGTTCTCGTTCCCCGAGCCGGTCAAGACCGTCGCCTCGCCGATCATCGCCCTGTCGGGCGTTGATGTCGGCTATGCCGAGGGCAAGCCGGTTCTGAAGAAGATGACGCTCCGCATCGACGCCGACGACCGCATCGCGCTGCTTGGCGCCAACGGCAACGGCAAGTCGACCTTTGCAAAGCTGCTTGCCGGTCGTCTGAAGGCTGAGCACGGCACGATGACCGTCGCGCCCGGCCTCAAGGTCGCGATCTTCGCGCAGCACCAACTCGACGACCTCAGGCCCGAGGAGAATGCCTACGAGCATGTCCGCCGCCTGATGCCGGAAGCGCCGGAATCGAAGGTGCGCGCCCGCGTCGCCCAGTTTGGCCTGGCGACCGAGAAGATGAACACGCCGGCAAAAGACCTGTCCGGCGGCGAGAAGGCGCGGCTCCTGATGGGCCTCGCTGCTTTCGACGGGCCGAACCTCTTCATCCTCGACGAGCCGACCAACCACCTCGACATCGACAGCCGCGAGGCGCTGGTGCACGCGCTGAACGATTTTCCAGGCGCCGTCATCCTGATCTCGCACGATCGCCATCTGCTCGAGGCGACCGCGGACCGGCTCTGGCTGGTCAAGGATGGCGGGGTGAACCCCTATGACGGCGACCTCGACGACTACAAGACGCTGGTGACCGGCGTCTCCGCCAACAGCCGTGAGAAGCGCGAGGCGGAGAAGGCGTCGAAGGCCGAGCGTCGCCGCGAGGCCGCCGCGCGCCGCGCCGCCGCCGAGCCCCTCGCCAAGGAGATCCGCGCCACCGAGGGGCTGATGGACCGGCTGCGCAAGCGCATCGACACGATCGAAGACCAGCTTGCCGACCCAAAACTCTACGAGAAGGATCCGACCTCGGCCACGCAACTCGCGAAGGAACGGTCCGACCTTTCGGCCCAACTCGCCCGCAACGAGGAGAAGTGGCTGGAGATGTCCAGCGAATACGAGGAAGCGACGGCGGAGTAGGTAGCCTTTTACCCTCTCCCTTGCGGGGAGGGTGGCTCGCGCGGCGAGCCGGGTGGGGGTCTCTGTGCCGCGCCCGGTGCGCCACAAAATAGCGCAAAGCCGCAATTATCTGGGCTTCAGATCCCGTTCGCCACTCGATGATCGGAGGAAGCGCGATGTCCTGGAAGCTCGACGAGACCGTACAGACATCGGCCGGGCCAGTCGCCGCAGGCTCCACCGGAAGCGGTCCGGCCCTAGTGCTGGCGCATGGCTGGCCGTGGTCGTCCTTCTCCTGGCACCGGATCATCCCTGATCTCGCCAGGCATCACCGCGTCCACTGGTACGACATGCCCGGCTATGGGCTGTCAGGCAAGGACGCCGCGCAACGCACCTCGCTCGACGTGCAGGGCGAGGTGTTCGCCGAGATGCTGGCGCACTGGAAGCTCGCGAAACCGCTGGTCATCGCCCACGACTTCGGCGGCGCGACGACGCTGCGCGCCCACCTGCTGCATGGCTGCGAATTCGAGCGCTACGTGCTCATGAACGTCGTCGCCATGCGTCCCTGGGGTTCGGAATTCTTCGAGCATGTCGGTCGCCATGTCGACGCCTTCCTCGGCCTTCCCAAGCACATCCACAAGGCAGTGGTCGAGGCCTACATCAAGGGCGCGCTCGCCTGCGGCATCGACGACGAGGATTTCGCCAGGCTGGTCGAGCCGTGGCTCTCGGAAGAAGGCCGGCAGAGCTTCTACCGCCAGTTCGCCCAGGCCGACGAGAAGTACACGGCTGAAGTCGAGCCGATGTTCGGCGATATCCGCTGTCCGACCGCGATTCTGTGGGGCAAGGACGACCCTTGGATCCCGGTCGAGCGGGGCAGGACGCTGCACGCCTTGATGCCGCGAGCAACCTTCGCCATCCTGCCCGACGTCGGCCACCTGCCGCAACTCGAGGCGCCGCGCACCGTGCTGGAGAAGGTGTCGAAGTTCCTGAGGCAATGAGATCAGGGAGCAAACCGATGGCAAAACACCGTATTTACTCGATCAGCTTCGCAAGCGTTTATCCCCACTACGTCGCGAAGGCCGAGAAGAAAGGACGCACCAAGGCGGAGGTCGACAAGATCATCTCCTGGCTGACCGGCTACGGCCCGAAGGCGCTGGAAACGCAGCTTGAAAAGCGCACCGACTTCGAGACCTTCTTCGGAAAGGCCCCCAAGCTCAAACCCTCGCGCTCCCTCATCAAGGGCGTG
>JAEYXI010000150.1 GCA_023428515.1 Pseudomonadota bacterium
AGCCGCGACCGTGTCGCGACTCCCGTCCATCAACCGCGCATGCGGCGACAGTCAGACCGGTCAGCCCTTTTCGACCTGACCGAATTCCAGATCCACAGGCACGGCGCGCCCGAAGATCGAAACTTCCACCTTGAGCCGCGCGCGCTCCTCGTCGACATCCTGCACGGTGCCGTTGAACGAGGCGAACGGACCGTCCGAGACGCGCACCTGCTCGCCGATCTCGAAGGTCACCGACGGCTTCGGGCGCTCGACGCCCTCCTGCACCTGGTGCAGGATGCGCTCGGCCTCCTTCTCGGTGATGTGCATCGGCTTGGCCGAATGCTTGTCCTCGCCGAGGAAGCCGGTGACGCGCGGCGTGTTCTTGACCAGGCTGATAACGGCGTCGTTGAGATCGGCCTTCATCAGCACGTAGCCGGGGAAGAACTTGCGCTCGGCATCCACCTTCTTGCCGCGGCGGACTTCCACCACCTTCTCGGTCGGGACGACGATCTGCTCGATGCGATCACGCAGGCCCTTCTGCTTGGCCTTATTGTCGATATCCTCCGCGACCTTCTTTTCGAAGTTCGAATAGGCGTGGACGATGTACCACCGCGCAGTCATCCCAAGAAATTCTCCAAAAACGTCCGGTGCCAGATCGCCAGTATCAAAATCGCCGCGTCAGCGCCCGATTCCGAGGATGAGTTCAACCCCGAAGGCCATGACCTGATCGGCAGCGAAGAAAAAAAGCATCGCAATCACGGCGAAGGCCAGGACCATGACCGTCGAGATCATGGTCTCGCGCCGAGTCGGCCAGGTCACCTTTGCCGTCTCCGCCCTTACCTGCTGCAGGAAGATAAAGGGGTTGGTAGTCTTTGACGCCATGTGCCGCTGTCCTGCCGCCTTCGGTTAACCCGAAGAGTTTTCTCGATTCCGTGCCCGGAAACGCCCTGCCCGCGCCAAACTCAACCGCGAATCACGATACGTTCGGGCAAGCAATTAAGGCGCGCAAAGATGGTTTCCCCCTCAGCGCGCCGTAGGTTTCTGGAGGCGATATATAGGCTGTCGCCGAAATTAACAAGACCCGATTGCACAAAAGCATCAGTTACCGTCGGATGCCCTTGCCGTATCACGGATGGGGTGGCAGGGGCAGCAGGGCTCGAACCTGCGACCTGCGGTTTTGGAGACCGCCGCTCTACCAACTGAGCTATACCCCTAACGCGGTGGCTTCATTTCACAAAGCCTTGCCCGTTTCAAGGCCCTTGCGCCGCTGTTCGCAAAACTAAAAAGGGCGGCCGAAGCCGCCCTTCAGAACCGGTACGATCCGGATTACTCGACGATGGAAGCGACGATGCCGGCGCCGCCGCAAAACGCGCAAAGCGCGTTTTGCTAATTCAGACTTCGGTTGGGTGCTACGGGACGTTTGCTTCGATCACTCGACGATGGAAGCGACAATCCCTGCCCCAACCGTGCGGCCGCCTTCGCGGATGGCGAAGCGCAGGCGCTCTTCCATGGCGATCGGCACGATCAGCTGCACGTCGACAGTCACGTTGTCGCCAGGCATCACCATCTCGGTGCCGGCAGGCAGCGTCACGATGCCCGTCACGTCAGTCGTGCGGAAGTAGAACTGCGGACGGTAGTTGGTGAAGAACGGCGTGTGGCGGCCGCCCTCCTCCTTGGTCAGGATGTAGGCCTCGGCCTTGAACTTGGTGTGCGGCGTCACCGAACCCGGCTTGGCCAGAACCTGGCCACGCTCAACGCCCTCACGGTCGACGCCGCGCAGCAGCGCGCCGATGTTGTCGCCGGCCCGACCCTCGTCGAGCAGCTTGCGGAACATCTCGACGCCCGTGCAGGTCGTCTTCGTCGTCGGGCGGATGCCGACGATCTCAAGCTCCTCGCCGACCTTCACGATGCCGCGCTCGACGCGACCCGTCACAACCGTGCCGCGGCCCGAGATCGAGAACACGTCCTCGATCGGCAGCAGGAACGGCTTGTCGATCGGACGCTCAGGCGTCGGGATATAGCGGTCGACCTCTTCCATCAGCTTCCTGACCGCGTTCTCGCCGATCTCCTTGTCGCCGTCCTCCAGCGCAACCAGCGCCGAGCCCTTGACGATCGGAATGTCGTCGCCGGGGAACTCGTACTTCGACAGAAGCTCGCGAACCTCGAGCTCGACGAGCTCCAGAAGCTCGGCGTCGTCGACCATGTCCACCTTGTTCAGGAACACCACGATCGCGGGAACGCCGACCTGGCGGGCGAGCAGGATGTGCTCGCGCGTCTGCGGCATCGGGCCATCGGCCGCCGACACAACCAGGATCGCGCCGTCCATCTGTGCGGCACCCGTGATCATGTTCTTCACATAGTCGGCGTGGCCGGGGCAGTCGACGTGCGCGTAGTGACGGTTCGCCGTCTCATACTCCACATGCGCCGTCGAGATCGTGATGCCGCGCGCCTTCTCCTCAGGCGCCGCGTCGATCTGGTCATACGCCTTGAACTCGCCGAAATACTTCGTGATCGCCGCCGTCAGCGACGTCTTGCCATGGTCAACGTGACCAATCGTGCCAACATTCACATGAGGCTTGGTGCGCTCGAATTTACCTTTTGCCATGTGAGGTCTCCATTTCCTGCTGCCCGGTTACGGGCTTTAATTAAGTTTTCGCGTCAAGCCTTTGGAATTACGCGTATTTCTTCTGGACTTCCTGAGCGACCGCGGTCGGCACAGGCTCATAGTGGTCGAACTGCATCGTGTATTGGGCGCGGCCCTGCGACATCGAACGCAGGTTGTCCACGTACTTGAACATGTTCGCCAGCGGCACCATCGCGTTGACGACGACGGCCACGCCGCGCGTCTCCTGGCCCTGGATCTGGCCGCGGCGGCTGTTCAGGTCGCCGATGACGTTGCCGACGTAATCTTCCGGCGTCACCACCTCGCCCTTCATGATCGGCTCCAGCAGCTGGACACCGAGCTTCGGCGCAGCCTCCTTGAAGCAGGCGCGGGAAGCGATTTCGAAGGCCAGCACCGACGAGTCCACATCGTGGAAGGCGCCGTCGACCAGCGTCGCCTTGACGCCGATCATCGGGAAGCCGGCGAACGGGCCGGAACCCATGACGCTCTGCAGGCCCTTCTCGACGCCCGGGATGTATTCCTTCGGAACCGCACCGCCGACGATCTTGGATTCGAACACGAACTCTTCGCTCTCGGTGTTCGGCTCGAACTGGATCTTGACGCGAGCGAACTGGCCGGTACCGCCGGTCTGCTTCTTGTGCGTGTAGTCCTGCTCATGGGCACGCGAGATGGTCTCGCGGTAGGCGACCTGCGGAGCGCCGACATTCGCCTCGACCTTGAATTCGCGCTTCATGCGGTCGACGATGATGTCGAGGTGAAGCTCGCCCATGCCGGCGATGATGGTCTGGCCGCTTTCCTCGTCGGTCTTGACGCGGAAGGACGGGTCCTCGGCGGCGAGACGATGCAGCGCCAGGCCCATCTTCTCCTGGTCGTTCTTGGTCTTCGGCTCGATGGCGATCTGGATGACCGGATCGGGGAACTCCATGCGCTCCAGGATGACCGGATGCAGCGGATCGCAGAGCGTGTCGCCTGTCGTCGTATCCTTGAGGCCGGCCAGGGCGACGATGTCGCCGGCATAGGCCTCTTCGATGTCGGCGCGCGAGTTAGCATGCATCTGCAGCATGCGGCCGATGCGCTCTTTCTTGCCCTTCACCGTATTGTCCAGCGACACGCCCTTGGCGAGCTTGCCGGAATAGATACGGGCGAAGGTCAGCGAACCCACGAACGGATCGTTCATGATCTTGAAGGCGAGCATCGAGAGCGGCTCGTTGTCGTCAGCGTGACGCTCGATTTCCTTCTCGGTCCTCGCGTCGATGCCCTTGATGGCCGGCACGTCGATCGGCGACGGCAGGAAGTCGACAACGGCGTCGAGCAGCGGCTGCACGCCCTTGTTCTTGAAGGCCGAGCCGCAGAACATCGGGAAGAACTTCACCGCGATCGTGCCCTTACGGATCATCGCGCGGATCTGGTCGTTCGAAGGAAGATTGCCTTCGAGGTAGTTGTTCATCGCCTCGTCGTCCATCTCGACGGCGGCTTCGATCAGCTTCTCGCGATATTCCTCGGCCTTTTCCTTCAGGTCTGCAGGAATCTCGACCACGTCCCAGGCGGCGCCCAGAGATTCGTCGCGCCACACCAGCGCGTTCATCTCGACGAGATCGACGACGCCCTTGAACTCGGACTCAGCGCCGATCGGCAGTTGCATGACGACAGCCTGCGCGCCGAGGCGCGAACCGATCATCTCGACCGAGCGATAGAAATCGGCGCCGATCTTGTCCATCTTGTTGCAGAAGATCATGCGCGGCACGTGGTACTTGTCGGCCTGGCGCCACACCGTCTCGGTCTGCGGCTCCACGCCGGCGTTGGCGTCGAGCAACGCGATCGCGCCGTCGAGCACGCGCAACGAGCGCTCCACCTCGATCGTAAAGTCGACGTGGCCGGGGGTGTCGATGATGTTGAAGCGACGCTGCTTGCCGTCACGACCCTTCCACGACGTGGTCGTCGCAGCGGACGTGATGGTGATGCCGCGCTCCTGCTCCTGCTCCATCCAGTCCATCGTGGCAGCGCCGTCGTGGACTTCGCCGATCTTGTGCGACTTGCCCGTATAATAGAGCACGCGCTCGGTCGTCGTCGTCTTGCCGGCGTCGATATGCGCCATGATGCCGAAGTTGCGGTAGTCTTCGATCTTGTATTCGCGGGCCATGGTGGTGCTGCCTCTTCAGTCTCTCTGCGCCGCTTACCAGCGGTAGTGCGCGAAGGCGCGGTTGGCTTCCGCCATCTTGTGGGTGTCTTCACGCTTCTTCACGGCGGTGCCGCGGTTGTTGGCCGCGTCCATCAGTTCGCCGGAGAGGCGGTCGACCATGGTGGTCTCGTTGCGGTTGCGCGCCGCCGTGATCAGCCAGCGAATGGCGAGCGCCTGGCGGCGCTCAGGGCGGACGTCGACCGGGACCTGGTAGGTCGCACCGCCGACGCGGCGGGAACGAACCTCGACATGCGGCGCGACGTTGTCGAGCGCCTGATGGAAGACCGCGACCGGCTCCTGCTTCGTCTTGGCCTGCACCTGGTCGAGCGCGCCATAGACGATGGTCTCGGCGACCGACTTCTTGCCGTCATACATGACGGCGTTCATGAACTTGGTGACGACGAGATCGCCGAACTTCGGGTCCGGGTTGATCTCACGCTTATCTGCACTGTG
>JAEYXI010000170.1 GCA_023428515.1 Pseudomonadota bacterium
GGTCACTGTCATCCGCCGGCTCTACGGCCGCGATCATCTCGACCAGGTGCTGGCGACCTTCGCGCTGATCCTCATATTCTCCGAGGCCGTGCGCTGGCTGTTCGGTGATTTTCCGCTCTATCTCAACATCCCGCCGCAGCTCGGAGGAGCGGTCGCGCTGCCGGGCGGCGTGCACTATCCGGTCTACCGGCTGGCCATCATCGCGGCGGGCTTGCTCGTCGGCATCGCGCTCTATGCGTTGATCGCGCGCACGCGGCTCGGCATGCGCATACGCGCGGGCGAATCCGACCGCGAGATGATCGGGGCGCTCGGCGTCGACATAAGCTTGCTCTATACAATCGTCTTCGCGCTCGGTGCGGCACTCGCCGGCCTCGCCGGTGCGATGGTCGGCGCGCTGCAATCGGTGCAGGTCGGCATGGGTGAGCCTGTGCTCATCCTCGCTTTCGTCGTCATCGTCATCGGCGGGATCGGCTCCATCAAGGGCGCCTTCGTCGGCGCGCTGCTCGTCGGCGTGACCGACACGCTGGGACGCATCTTCCTGCCGCAACTGCTTGCCGCCGCGATAGGCCCCGCGCAGGCGGCGGGCATCGGCGCAGCACTCGCCTCGATGTCGATCTACATCGTGATGGCGCTCATCCTCGCTTTCAGGCCCAAAGGCCTGTTCTCGGCCCAGGGCTGACCGATGCGCCGCGAAACCTTGCTCAACCTTGTCCTGGCGCTCCTGCTGTTGGCGCTGCCATTCGCCGCCCAGATGCTCGGCGAACCGTTCTATGTGACGCTCGCCACCCGCATGGCGATCCTCGCGCTGGCGGCGGTCGGCCTTAACCTCGCGCTCGGCTTCGGCGGGCTCGTTTCGTTCGGCCATGCCGCCTTCTTCGGTATTGGCGGCTATGCCGCCGGCATCCTCGCCAGCCACGCCTTCAACGCGGAGCCGCTGCTCGGCCTGCCTGTTTCCGACCAGATGCCGGTCATTTGGCTCACGGCCGCGCTTGCCTGCGCGCTGGTCGCGCTGCCTATCGGCGCGATCAGCCTGAGGACCAGCGGCGTCTATTTCATCATGATCACGCTCGCCTTTGCACAGATGGTCTATTACTTCGCCATCTCCTGGCCCGCCTATGGCGGCGAGGACGGCCTGTCGATCACCGTGCGCAACGGCTTTCCCGGCCTGAACACCGCCAATCCGCTCAGCTTCTTCCTCGTCTGTTACGGCGTGCTCGTAGCGGCGCTGCTGCTCATGTGGCGCATCCGCGACTCCCGCTTCGGCGCCGCCTTGCAGGCCGCCAGGCAGAACGAGACGCGCGTTGCGGCGATCGGCATCCGGCCGTACCATGTCAGGCTGGCGGCCTTCGTCATCTCCGCCGTCGTCACCGGCATTGCCGGTGCGCTCTTTGCCGATCTCAACCGCTTCGTCAGCCCCTCGATGATGTCATGGCAGATGTCGGGCGAACTGATCGTGCTGATCATCCTCGGCGGCACCGGCCGGCTGTTCGGGCCGGTCGCCGGCGCGATCCTCTACGTGCTGCTCGAATTCCTGCTCGGCGGGTTGACCGAACGCTGGCAGTTCTTCCTCGGCTTCATCCTGCTCGGCGTCGTGCTTTTCGCGCGCGGCGGGATCGTCGGCCTGATCGCCGGAAAGGCGCGCCATGGCTGAGCCGATCCTCGACATAAGCAACCTCTCGAAAAGCTTTGGCGGTCTCAAGGCCACCGACGATGTCAGCCTCGACCTTAGGGCAGGGGAGATTCACGCGCTTATCGGCCCCAACGGGGCCGGCAAGACGACGCTGATCCATCAGGTCTGCGGCGGTATCAGGCCGGATGCCGGCTCGATCCGCTTCCTCGGGCAGGAGGTGCTCGGCCTCGGCGTTGCAGCGCGCGCCCGGCTCGGCCTCGGTCGCACCTTCCAGATATCGTCGCTGGCGCTGGATTTTTCAGCGCTGCGCAACGTCATGCTCGCGGTGCAGAGCCGGCAGGGGTCGAGCTTCCGCTTCTTTGCCAACGTCATGGCCGATACCGGCCTCACCGAACCTGCGATGGCCGCGCTTGACCGGGTCGGCCTCGCCGCCCGTGCCTCCGTTCCCGCCGCGGAACTGTCGCATGGCGAACGGCGCCAGCTCGAGATCGCCATCGCGTTGGCGCTCGGCTCGAGGGCGCTGCTGCTCGACGAACCGATGGCCGGTATGGGGCCGGAGGGATCGCGGGCGCTGACCAGGCTGCTCGATACGTTGCGTGCCGAGACGCCCATCCTGCTTGTCGAACACGACATGGACGCCGTCTTTGCGCTGGCCGATCGCATTTCCGTGCTGGTCTACGGCCGCGTCATCGCCAGCGGGACGGTCGAGGAGATCCGCAACCATCCCGACGTGCGGCAGGCCTATCTGGGGGCGCCGGCATGACGCTGCTTCAGGTGTCCGCCATCGAGACTTTCTACGGCCCCAGCCAGGCGCTGTTCGGCGTCGACCTCGAAGTCGGCGAGGGCGAGGTCGTCACCCTCATGGGTCGCAACGGCATGGGCAAGACGACCACCATCCGCTCCATCTGCGGCATGACGCCGGCGCGTGCGGGCCGCATCGACTTTGGCGGCGCCGCGCTTGCCGGCCTTCCGCCGCATCGCATCGCGCGGCTGGGAATCGGCCTCGTGCCGGAGGGGCGGCGCTGCTTCCCCAACCTGACGGTGCAGGAAAACCTCGTCGCGTCGGCACGCCCGGGCAAATGGACGCTCGATGCGGTAAAATCGCTCTTCCCGCGCCTCGGAGAGCGGCTGCGTCAATACGCGAACACGCTGTCGGGCGGCGAGCAACAGATGCTGGCCATCGGCCGCGCGCTGATGACCAATCCGCGCCTGCTCATCCTCGACGAGGCGACCGAGGGCCTCGCGCCGATCATCCGACAGGACATCTGGGCGGCGATCCGGAAGCTCAAGGCCGACCGCCAGGCGATCCTCGTCGTCGACAAGACGATGGACGAGGTGCTTGGCGTGGCCGACCGTTGCGTCGTGCTGGAGAAAGGCCGCACCGTCTGGAACGGCAAATCTGCCGAACTCACGGCCGACATTCAGGACCGGTATCTGGGCGTTTGAGGCGCTCTAGCCCGCCAGCGCCTGCTCAAGGTCGGCGATCAGATCGTCGCCGTCCTCTATGCCGCAGGACAGCCTGACCAGCGAATCCGAGATGCCGATTGCTGCGCGCTGCTCCGGCGGGATCGAGCCGTGCGTCATCAGCGCGGGGTGCTCGATCAGGCTCTCGACGCCGCCAAGGCTCTCGGCCAGCGTGAAGAGCTGCGTGCGTTCTAGGAAGCGCTTCGTGCCGGCGAGATCGCGGTCGAGATCGACCGAGATCATGCCGCCGAAGGCCGACATCTGCTTTTTAGCGATCGCGTGCTGCGGATGGCTGGGCAGTCCGGGATAGATGACGCGCCGCACGTCCTTTCGGCTTTCCAGCCACGTCGCGATCTTCAGCCCGTTCTCGGAATGCCGCTGCATCCTCAGCGCCAGGGTCTTGATGCCGCGCAGGGCCAGAAAACTGTCGAAGGGGCCGGAGATGGCGCCGACCGCATTCTGCAGGAATTTCAGCTGGTTCAGGAGATCGCCTTCCTCGCGCACCACGGCAACGCCGCCGACCATGTCACTGTGCCCGTTGAGATATTTGGTCGTCGAATGAACGACGATGTCGACGCCGAGCTCCAGGGGGCGCTGCAGATAGGGGCTGCAGAATGTGTTGTCGGCGACGGTGATCAGTCCCTTCCGCTTCGCCAATGCGGCGATGCCCTGGAGATCGACGACCTTGAGCAGCGGGTTGGTCGGCGTCTCGATCCAGAGCATGCGCGTCTCCGGCGTGATGGCTGCCTCGACGGCCGCCAGGTCGGTGAAATCGGCGAGCGACACTTTCAGCCCGGCGCTGCGCTTGCGCACCCGATGCATCAGCCGGTAGCTGCCGCCATAGATGTCGTCGGTCGCCACCACATGCGCGCCGACGTCGAGCAGTTCGAGGATGTTGGCGATCGCCGCCAGTCCCGAGCCGAAGGCGAAAGCTGCCGCGCCGCTTTCGAGGTCGGCCACGGCGCGCTCGAAGGCGAAGCGCGTCGGATTCTGGCTGCGCGCATACTCAAAGCCCTTGTGCACCGAAGGGCTTTCCTGCGCGTAGGTCGAGGTCGCGTAGATCGGCACCATGACCGCGCCTGTCGTCGGATCATGGCTCTGCCCGCCATGGATCGTGCGCGTGGCGAAGGCCAGTCGGTTTTTCCTGGATGAAGTCATGTCTTGGATCGCCTCAGATGGTTGATCAGGTCGATGCGGGTGATCAGGCCGAAGAACTCGTCGCCGTCATAGATGATCGCGACCTCGTTGCGATCGAACACCGGCAGCAGGGCATCGAGCGTCTGGTCGGCCTGCAGCGTGTGCAGCTCTGCGGTCATCGCCGTGCTCACCGGCGCGTTGAAGCGTTCCCAGCGGCTGTCATAGGAACCCTCGACACGCTGGAGGATATCGCTTTCGTCGATGATGCCGATCAGCTTGCCGTTGTCGATGACGGGAAGCTGCGAGACGTCGGCGCGGCGCATGCGTCCATAGGCGTTGATAAGACTGTCCTCGGGACCGACGGTGACGGTGCCGCCTTCGCGATGCGAGCGCGCGACGAGGTCGCGCAGATCGCCGTGCTGCACGCGCTCCGACAGGCCCTGCTCGGCCAGCCAGTAGTCGTCGAAAACCTTGGAGAGATACTTGTTGCCGGAATCACAGACGAAGGTGACGACCCGCTTCGGCACCTTCTGCTCGCGGCAATATTTGAGCGCGGCGGCAAGCAGCGTTCCCGACGACGAGCCGGCGAGTATGCCTTCCTTGGACAGCAGGTCGCGCGCCGTCGCCATGCTCAGTCGGTCCGGGATCGAATAGGCCTTCTTCACCAGCGAAAGATCGGCGTTGGGTGGCACGAAATCCTCGCCGATGCCCTCGACCGTCCAGCTTCCCGCCTCGATCATCTCGCCGGTCTTGACCAGTGGGGCGAGCACGGAGCCGATCGGGTCGGCGAGCACCATCTCGGTCTTCGGCGAAACTTTCGCGAAGAAGCGGCCAAGACCGGAGAGCGTGCCGCCCGAGCCGACGCCGACCACCACCGCGTCGATGTCGCCCGCGAGCTGTTCCCACAGCTCCGGTCCGGTCGTCGTCTCATGCGCCAGCGGATTGGCGGGGTTGGCGAACTGGTTGACGTAGAAGGAGCCGGGAGTCTCGGCAGCGATGCTCTCGGCCATGTCCTGGTAATATTCCGGATGGCCCTTGCCGACGTCGGAGCGCGTCAGCCTGACCTCGGCTCCCAGCGCCCTCAGATGCTGCACCTTCTCGCGCGACATCTTGTCGGGCACGACCAGCACGATGCGGTAACCCTTCGGGATGCCGACCTGCGCCAGCCCGAGCCCGGTGTTGCCGGCGGTCGCCTCGATGATGGTGCCGCCCTTCTTCAGCTTGCCGCTCTTCTCGGCCTCGGCGATCATCGATAGCGCGATGCGGTCCTTGATCGAGCCGCCCGGGTTCTGGCTTTCGAGCTTGATGAAGAGCCTGCACTTGCCGGTGTCGAACTTGGTGAGTTCCACCACGGGCGTCTGGCCGATGAGTTCCAGCACCGACGAATAGGGCGGCTGCAGGCGCGACCGGTCGGTCGCCGTGGTCTGTTTGCTTGTCTCGCTCATGTCTGGCTCCAACAGACGATCCCGGCCCCGTGCGGAGGGAGATATGGCAAATATGGACTTGGTCCACGAGGAAATCCAATCCGCGAAAACGCCATCGCGTGGTTGAATAATCCCGTAAGGCGCCTTGCGCAGGCGTTCGTTTCTGCGTGCCGGTGAAATCCGGGTTTGGCCCGCCTATCACCTGATTTGACTGTCCGCCGCTTCTGCGCAATCTGAACACGAGACGACGCCCAAACAGGACCGCCAGAAATGCCTGCAGAAAAAGATGATCATGCCCGCATGCCTTACCAGTTGCCGATGCCGGTGGATGCATTGCCGGAGATCGTCATCCCCGACGCCGTTCCTGCCGACGACCGGCTGTGGGTACCGCAGGCGGAGAATGTCTGGTTCCGGCCGCTCTGCCTCAACCGCTCGCAAGGCTATTGGATGAACCTGCTCAAGGTGCGCAAGGCCGGCGTGCTGTCGCGCCACCGCCATCCGCAGTCCGTGCACGGCTTCGTGCTCAAGGGGCGCTGGCGCTATCTCGAGCACGACTGGGTCGCCACGGAAGGCTCATACGTCTTCGAGCCGCCGGGCGAGACGCATACGCTGGTGGTGCCCGAAGACGTCGAGGAGATGATCACCTATTTCCAGGTCAACGGCGTCATGTACTACGTCGATCCCTGGGGCAAGAATCTCGGCTACGAGGACGTCTTCACCAAGATCGACATGTGCCGCGCGCATTTCGAACGCGTCGGCCTTGGCGCCGACTACGTCAACACCTTCATCCGGTGACGGCGATGGGTTTCTGGCCGAATGGCTGCTTCGCGGACCGGCACGTCCTCGTCAGCGGTGGGACTTCAGGTATCGGCGCGGCAGTCGCCAAGGCGTTCCTCACGGAGAACGCCCGCGTCACCGTGACGGGCGTAGGCGATCTGTCGGCGGCCGAACGCGAGCTTGACGGTGCCGCCGTCCATCAGCTCGACGTCCGCGACGAACAGGCCATCGCCGAGCTGATGGCCGGCTTCGACAGGCTCGACCATCTCGTCAATTGCGCCGGCGTCATCCGCCGCGGCGACGAGTTGCAGCCGGAAATCTTCGCCGAGGTCGTCGACATCAACCTGACGGGAACGATGCGTCTGTCGACTGCCGCACGGCCGCTGCTCGCCCGGCAGGGCGGCACGATCGTCAACACCGCTTCCATGCTGAGCTTCTTCGGCGGCGGGCTCGTCCCCGGCTATTCCGCATCGAAAGGCGGCATCGCCCAACTCACCAAGTCGCTGGCGATCGCCTGGGCTCCCGACAACATCCGCGTCAATGCGATCGCCCCCGGCTGGATCGAGACCGCGCTGACGCAGGCCGTTCGCGCCGACGAGACACGCCACCGCGCCATCGCCGAACGGACCGCGCTGAAGCGTTGGGGCAGGCCGGACGAACTGGCCGGCGCAGTGCTCTTCCTGTGCTCGCCGCTCGCTTCCTACGTCACCGGAACGATCCTGCCCGTCGACGGCGGCTATCTCGCCGTCTGAGAGAGCACCCCGGTCGGACCGCCTCACTGCGCCGGTATGTTCTCTCGGAAGATCAGCCTCGGTTCGATGTAGCGGTTGGCGATCACCGGCGCCGACGAGGCGATCGAGCCGAGCAGCTGGATGACCGATTGCTCGGCGGTCAGGCGCGCATTCTGGTCGATCACAACGTCGGCGAGGTCGTCGATCAGATAGGTGCGGGTGAGCGGCGTCAGGTCGTGGCAGATGAAGACCGGCCGTTGCGCCAGCTTTGTCTCGCGCAGCGCCCGCGCCACGCCGAAGCGGCCGGCGCCGACGCAGTAGATGCCGCGCAGTTCCGGCTGGTCGCGCAGCAGTTTCAGCGTCTCGGCATGGCTCGCCTCGCCATCCTCGTTGGTGTCGACCGACGTGCTCACGGTGAGTTCCGGAAAATCCTCGCCAAGCACGGCGCGAAACCCCATCTCACGCTCCTCGTGGCCGCGATAGGAGCGCGATCCGGTGACTATGGCGATGTCGCCCGAGAGGCCACGCAGCAACCTGCCCATCAGGAACGCCGCCGTCCGTCCGGCGACGCGATTGTCCAGCCCGACATAGGCCGAGCGCGGCGCGGCCGGTACGTCGGAGGCTATGGTGACGAGTTTCACACCCGCATCCGCCAGCCGCTGCAGCACGCCGCGCGTCCTGGGGTGGTCGACCGCGATAACGCCGACCCCTTTGGTTTCCAGGGAGAGCTTGTCCATCGCAGTCTGCAAGGTGGCCGGCGAAATGTCGGGGAGGTCATGGATCCTGCACGAGGCGACGAGCGGCATGCGGCTCGCCTGGTCGCGTATGTGGTCCGCGAGTTCGCCCATGAACACGTTCTGCCGGATCGGCAGGAAGAACTCGAGCGCCGCTGGCCGCGAGGGTAGCGTCACCGAGCCTGCCGTCGGCAAATAGCCAAGCCGCTGCGCCGCCTCCATCACGCGCTGGCGGTTCGCCGCGCTGATGCCCGGCCTGTTGTTCAATGCGCGGTCGACCGTCGCCGTGGAAAGGCCGCAGCTTTGCGCTATCGCCGAAACCGTCACTTTCATCGCCGAATCCCGATTCCAGCCAGACTTAAAGCACTCGCCGCGCCGGCTGCCAATGATTGAATCTGATGGAAAGGCTGATTGTATGCCCTCACCAAGTTTCATAGCCTCGGGATGAAAGGCCGGACAAGCGTAGGGCGAGACGTCCCGCAAGGACCGCCGACGAGCCTTCAGGTCATCGCGATCCATTGACGTGGCGAGGGCGCAGAAGTCCGACAATCTGGCCGAGGAACGCTTGTGGTGGAGACCGTCGTGACCGAGCGCGACTATGATCTGATGGGCGAAAGCGGCCGCCGGGCGGTCGAGACCGGGCTTGCTGCGGCCGAGTGGTATCACACCGATATTCCGCGCAAGCAGATGAAGGAGCTGATGCAGCGCTCCGACGGGCCGGCCATGCGCGACACCATCATCTGGCTCGGCGTGCTGGCTCTTTCGGCGGCGGGCGGCATCTGGTTCTGGGGCACCTGGTGGTGCGTGCCCTTCTTCTTCGTCTACGGCACGCTCTATGGCTCGTCCGGCGACTCGCGCTGGCACGAGGCCGGCCACGGCACCGCCTTCCGCACGCGATGGATGAACGACGTCGTCTACCAGATCGGCAGCTTCATGATCATGCGCAACCCGGTGACCTGGCGCTGGAGCCATGCGCGTCACCACACCGACACGATCATCGTCGGCCGCGACCCCGAGATCGCCGTCATGCGTCCGCCGGATCTCCTGCGCGTGGTGTTCAACTTCTTCGGCATCCTCGACGTCTGGCACTACATGAACGACCTCTCGCGCAACGCGGCCGGCATCCTCAGCGACGCCGAGAAGAGCTTTATCCCGGAGCAGGAGCGCTACAAGGTGGTGCGCGTGGCGCGCATCCATCTCGCCATCTATGCCGCGACCGTCGCGCTGGCGCTCTGGATGGGGTCCTGGCTGCCGCTGATGATCATCGGCCTGCCGCGCATGTACGGCGCCTGGCACGGCATCCTCACCGGCCTGCTGCAGCATGGCGGGCTCGCCGACAACGTCACCGACCACCGGCTCAACTCGCGCACAGTGCTGATGAACCCGATCAGCCGCTTCATCTACTGGAACATGAACTACCACGTGGAGCACCACATGTTCCCGATGGTGCCCTACCACGCGCTGCCGAAGCTGCACGAGCTGATCAAGCACGATCTCCCTGAGCCCAACCCGTCGATGTGGCACGCCTATCGCGAGGTCTGGCCGGTGCTGCTGCGCCAGCTCCGCTACGAGGACTTCTTCCTCCGCCGCGACCTCCCGAAGACGGCGCGGCCCTATCGCAAGGAATTCCACAATTTCACGCTGCCCTCGGCAGCCGAATAGTCACGGACGGATCCGCGCGGACGGCGCGGCAGCAAGCAACGGAATCTTTCAGACATGGCAGACTGGATCGAAGCCTGCGAAGCGGACGACATAGACGAGGAGGATGTCATCCGCTTCGACCATGGAGGGCGCACCTTCGCGATCTACCGCTCGCCCGACGACGACTATTTCGCGACCGACGGGCTGTGCACCCACGAGAAGGTGCATCTCGCCGACGGGCTGGTGATGGACGACATCATCGAGTGCCCGAAGCACAATGGCCGTTTCAACTACAAGACTGGACAGGCCAAGGGCGCGCCGGTCTGCGTCAACCTCAAGACCTATCCGGTGAAGGTCGAGGCCGGAAAGGTCCTGATCCAGATCGACTGAGGGCATAGCGTGGCCACCGAGACTGCCGATGCGGGCATGGTGATCGTCGGCGCGGGCGAATGCGGCGTGCGCGCCGCCTTCGCGCTGCGCGAGGAGGGATTCGACGGTCCGGTTACGCTGATCGGCGCCGAGCCGCATTTGCCCTACGAGCGCCCGCCGCTCTCCAAGGACGTGCTTGCCGAAGGCGAGCCGCAGGGGCGCTCGATCGCGGAGGAGGCGCGCTTCGCGGAGGCGGGCATCCGGCTGGTGCGGTCGGCGCAGGTCGCCGCAATCGACCGCGCGGCGCGGACGCTGACGCTGGCCGACGGAAGCGCCCTGCCCTACTGCCGGCTGCTTCTCGCGACCGGCGCCTCGCCCCGACGCCTCGCGATGGCGGACGGTATCCCCGCCTGCGCCTATCTGCGCACGCATGACGACGCCCTGGCGATCCGCCCGCGCCTCGCCC
>JAEYXI010000178.1 GCA_023428515.1 Pseudomonadota bacterium
AACTCTCCGGCATCGGGGCTGATATCTGGCTGCTCGGCCTCTCCTTCATCGAGGTCGCCTCCATCGCGGCCGCCGTCGAACTCATCGTCGGGATCATGAAGTGCCGGGCGCCGGGCATGCGCATCAACCTGATGCCGCTCTTCGCCTGGTATCTGCTGATTGTCGCCGGCATGATCCTCTTCGCCTTCCCGCCGCTGATCGCCGGCGACCTGCTGTTCGAAATGCAGCGCATGTTCGACTGGCCTTTCTTCGACGCGGAACGCGGCGGCGATCCCTTGCTGTGGCAGCATCTCTTCTGGATATTCGGCCACCCCGAGGTCTACATCATCTTCCTGCCGGCCATCGCGCTGATGGCGATGATCGTGCCGACCTTCGCGCAGAGGCCGATCGTCGGCTATTCCTGGATCGTGCTCGCCGCCGTCGGCACCGGCTTCCTCTCCTTCGGCCTGTGGGTGCACCACATGTTCGCGACGGGCCTGCCGCAGATCTCTCTCGCCTTCTTCTCGGCGGCATCCGAGGCGGTCGCGATCCCGACCGGCGTGCAGATTTTCGTCTTCATCGCCACAATGCTCGCCGGCCGCGTCATCTTCTCCATACCCATGCTCTTCGGCGCGGGCGGCATCGCGATCTTCGTCATCGGCGGGCTGACCGGCGTGATGGTCGCGCTCGCGCCCTTCGACTGGCAGGCGCACGACACCTATTTCGTCGTTGCGCATCTCCACTACGTGCTGATCGGCGGCATGCTTTTCCCTCTGATCGCGGGGCTCTACTACTGGTACCCGTTGTTGAATGCTCGCATGCTGTCGATGCGTCTCGGCCGCATCGCCTTCTGGCTGATGTTCATCGGTTTCAACGTCGCCTTCTTCCCGATGCATCTGACCGGCCTGCGCGGCATGCCGCGCCGCGTGTTCACCTATCCGGAGGGCATTGGCTGGGATTGGCTGAACCTCATCTCGACGGCCGGCGCTTTCATCTTTGCGGCAGGGGTGCTGGTCGTCGTCTTCGACGTGCTGCGCCCCAAGCATCGCGAGCCCAGGGGCGAGCAGAATCCGTGGAATGCCGGCACGCTCGAATGGTTGAACGAACCCGAGGAAAATTGGGGCGTGCGTTCCATCCCGCCGGTTGGCAATCGTTATCCTCTCTGGGAACAGGAAAACCTGACGCGCGATGTCAACGCCGGCGCCTATTACCTTGCCAACGCTTCCGATGGGCGCCGCGAGACGCTGATCACCTCGGTGCTCGACGCAGAGCCGGTGCAGTGCCAACGCGTGGCGGGGCCGACTGCGGTCACCATCATCGCCGCCGCCATGCTCGGCAGTGTCTTCGTGGCGCTCACCTTCGAGCAATGGATCATCACAGCCCTCGCCGCAGTCGGCACGCTCGCATCCATCCTCTGGTGGCTCTGGACCGGTACTGGCGAGATACCGAAGAAGAAGAACCGGGATGTTGGGCTTGGTCTCAGCCTGCCGCTCTACGTCTCGGGGCCTGCTTCCGTCGGCTGGTGGGCAATGTTCATCACCATGGTCGGCGACGGCACAGCCTTCGCCAGCCTCGTCTTCGGGTATTTTTTCTACTGGACCATCCATCCGGATTTCACCGCCGGACAGGCCGGGCCCGGAGTGCAGTGGCCGATGACGGCGCTTGCCCTGTTCGCGGCGGCATGGGCGGTCATGCTCGCGGCGCGATGGCTGAACGCACGTGGCTCGGTAGGCGGCATGCGGCTGGCGCTGGTCGCAGCTGCTCTGCTGACGCTCGCGGCGTCCGCCGCCGCCTTCGCCGGCCCGTGGCAGCACGCCATGCAGCCGACAGTCCATGTCTATCCGGCGATCGTCTGGATCCTCGTCATCTGGGTGCTGGCCCATGCCGCGGTCGGCACCGTCATGCAGCTCTACTGCCTGGCGCGCAGCTTTGCGGGCTATCTGACCCGCGAACACGACCTGGAGATCCACGTCGTCGCGCTCTACTGGCACTTTCTCGCGATAACCGCCGTCGTCACGTTCGCCGTGATCGGCCTCTTTCCGAAGGCGATGTGAGGCCGCGATGCGCATCATCCCGAAGGAAGTCGAAACGCTCTGGACGCTCTTCACCGCCCCGGTGGTCTGGGCGGTGCATTTCCTCGTCTGTTATGTGCTTGCGGCGGTCTGGTGCGCCAAGCGCGGCGATCTCGGCTTCGGCGTCGTGCAGGCCGGCATCGCAGCGGCGACGCTGGCGGCAGCCGCGATGATCCTCCTGTCGGCATGGCTCGCCTGGCGGCAGTGGGGTTTTGGCACCGACGACCCTCCGCATGACGAACCAACCGGGCATGACCGCAGGCACTTCCAGGGTTTCGCCACGCTGCTGCTGTCCGGCCTCAGCCTGGTCGCGGTGCTCTACGTCGCGCTGCCTTTGCTCTTCATCAGGGATTGCGCGTCATGAAGCGGGTTTCACTCATCCTCGGCCTGCTGACGCTCGTGCTGCTCTGGGCGGGACCGCTGCTTTCTGCCTGGCGCGGTTCCTTCGCCGCCCACATGCTCGCCCATATGGGGGTCGTGGCCATCGCCGCGCCACTTATTGCGATCGGAGTGTCGCCTTTCCTCCGGAAAAAATGGCCATCGGAAACACCACTTCTTTCGCTTGCGCTCATCGCGTCGCTTGTGGAACTCGTCGTCGTCTGGGGCTGGCATGCGCCGGCCGCCCGGCTGTGGGCCGAAAGCTCCGTCTTTGCTACCGCCCTCGAGCAGGCAAGCTTTTTGCTCTCCGGACTGTTCCTGTGGCTGACCGCAATCGGCCAGAAGGAGACGCCAGCGAACGACGCTGCCGGAGCTTTCGCGCTGCTGCTCACCTCAGTCCACATGACGCTCCTCGGCGCGCTGCTGTCGCTCGCTCCGCGGCCGCTCTACGGCCTGGAGGAAGTGACCTGCTTCGGCCTCGTGCTCGGCGCGGGCCAGGACCAAGCGCTCGGCGGCGTCATCATGCTGCTGATCGGCGCTGCGGTCTATCTGGCGGGCGGCGTCTTCCTGCTTGCCCGGCTGCTGGCGGGGCGAACCGGGGAGCCAGTCCGCTGATGCATGTGAACTGGAAACACCTCGCGATCGGCCTGGCGGCGCTGCCCTTCGTGGTGCTCTTCGCCACCTGGATCGGCTTCTTCAATGTCGGCGCCTCCAGCGGCCACTGGAAGATCACCGATTGGTTCCTGCATTTCGCCATGCGCTCGGCAGTTCGCACTTATGCGCTTGCGGTCGAGGTGCCGGACGAGTTGCCGCCTTACGCGATCCAGCCGGCTGCCGGGCATTTCGCACGCGGCTGCGCGATCTGCCACGGCGCGCCAGGCGAAGCGCGCTCGCCCGCTGTCAACCTGATGTTGCCGCATCCGCCCGATCTCGCCGGCAAGGTCGGGGAATGGACCGATGCCCAGCTTTTTCGCATCGTCAAGCACGGCGTGCGCTTCACCGGCATGCCGGCCTGGCCAACGCAGCAGCGCGATGACGAGGTCTGGGCGATGATCGCCTTCCTGCGCGAGCTGCCGGCAATGGACGAGGCGACCTGGCGCGATCTCGCCTATGGGGACAGCGAGCCGGCGATCGGCCAGACGCCGGACTTCGACCGGGCGCTTGCCGAATGCACGCGCTGCCACGGCGAGGACGGGCGCGGACACAGCCCGGTCACGCCGGTGCTCGCCGGCCAGAACGAGACCTATCTGCTCGAAAGCCTAGAGGCCTATGTCGACGGCCGTCGCCACAGCGGCGTCATGGGCATACCCGCGTCCGCCGTTGATTCCAAGCTCTTCGCCGGCCTCGCCAGGCACTTTTCGGCATTGCCCGCCCCGTCGCCCCCCGCTCCTTCCGACCCAACCCTCATTGCCCGCGGGGAAGAGATCGCCCGGCGCGGCATCGAGCGCCATGACGTGCCGGCATGCCTCGGCTGCCACGGCCGTCCAGACCGCAACCCCGTCTATCCGGAGATAGCGGGCCAGCCTGCCGCCTACCTGGCCCTGCAGTTGAAGCTGTTTCGGTCGGACAACCGCGGCGGCACCCGCTTCGAGCACCTGATGCGCAATGCCGCGAAGAAACTCTCGGACGAGGACATCACAGCTCTCGCCGCCTATTTCGCGCAGGCGCCACGCGCAGCTGCAACCGGAATGCGTTGACGGCGTTACGCCAGTCTGGAGCCGCGGAACCCTGATGAAGAAATTGCTGGGCTTGCTTGTCCTCCTCATTGCCATAGCTGCCGTCGCTGGAGCCGGCGTGTTCTACTTTTCGCGCGAGAAAGCGACGGTTCCGATCGAAGAGACCTATGGTCCAACCCCGACGCTCGCCGAGCCCAACCCGACCTGGCTTCCGACGGTGAACGTCGCCGGGGCGATGCCTTGGCCCGAAGGCACGATGCCGACCGCCGCCGAGGGCTTCACGGTCAACGAATTCGCCGGGGGTCTCGACCATCCACGCTGGCTGCATGTTTTGCCCAACGGCGACGTGCTGGTCGCCGAGAGCAATGCGCCGCCGAAGCCGGACGAAGGCTTTTCAGTCCGCGGCTTCTTCACGGACCTGTTCCAGAGCCAGGCCGGCGCCGAAGTGCCGAGTGCCAACCGTATATCCCTGTTGCGCGACACGGACGGCGACGGCATCGCCGAAACCCGGGCCCCGTTCCTGACCGGTCTCTCCTCGCCCTTCGGCATGGCCTTGCTGGACGGCAAGCTCTACGTGGCCAATGCGGACGCCATCGTCGCCTTTCCCTACCAGGAGGGTGCCACCGAGATCACCGCGCCGGCAGAGAAGATCGTCGACCTTCCGGCAGGCCGCAACCATCACTGGACCAAGGACGTCATCGCCAGTTCGGACGGCACGAAGCTCTATGTCACCGTGGGTTCCAACTCGAATGTCGGCGAAAACGGCATGGACGAGGAAGAAGGCCGCGCCGCCGTGCATGAAGTCGACCTCGCGACGCGGCAGATGCGGCCCTTCGCCTCGGGCCTGCGTAACCCGAACGGTCTTTCATGGAATCCGGAAAGCGGCGAGCTCTGGGTTGCCGTCAACGAGCGCGACGAGATCGGCAGCGACCTCGTCCCCGACTACATGACATCGGTGAAGGACGGCGGCTTCTATGGCTGGCCCTACAGCTATTTCGGCCAGCATGTCGACGTCAGGCCGCAGCCTCCGCGGCCGGACCTCGTCGAGAAGGCCATCGTGCCGGACTATGCGCTTGGACCCCACACAGCCTCCCTCGGACTCACCTTCAACACCGGCGACCTGTTCGGCCCGGAAATGAAGAATGGCGCTTTCATCGGCCAGCACGGCTCGTGGAACCGCATGCCGCGCAGCGGCTACAAGGTGATCTTCGTGCCGTTCATCGGCGGCAAGCCGTCCGGCGCGCCGCAGGATATCCTGACCGGCTTCCTCAGCGCTGACGACAAGGCGTATGGCCGGCCGGTCGGGGTCGCCATCGCCCGCGACGGCGCGCTCCTCGTCGCCGATGATGTCGGCAACAGGATATGGCGGCTCGTGCCTTCGGGCCGTTGAAGCCACCACCTCCAGACACGCTCTGTCAGCACTCAAAGCGCGACCGGATGCCTCGCATGAGGGGAGTTGCACCCAGGCCGATTGCCTGTCACCTTGCGCTTATCCTGACGTGATCGGATTTGCGGTAGGAGGAGACGGGCACCATGGAACTCGACCCGGTATTCCTGTCCCGGTTGCAATTTGCCTGGGTAGTCGCTTTTCACATTCTCATGCCGGCTTTCACGGTCGGCCTGGCTTCCTTCATCGCCGTTCTCGAGGGCCTTCACTTCGTTACAGGCCGGGCGATCTATCTCCATATATCCCAGTTCTGGATCAAGATTTTCTCGGTCTCCTTCGGCATGGGAGTGGTGTCCGGCGTCGTCATGCCGTTCCAGTTCGGCACCAACTGGAGCCGCTTCTCCGATGCAACGGCCAACGTCCTAGGGCCGCTTTTCGCCTATGAGGGGCTGACCGCATTCTTCCTCGAAGCGGCTTTCCTCGGCGTCCTGCTGTTCGGCAGGAAACTGGTGCCGCCGGGCGCGCACTTCGTCGCCGCGCTGATGGTGGCGTTCGGCACGCTCCTGTCGTCCTTCTGGATCCTTGCCGCCAACAGCTGGATGCAGACCCCCGCGGGCTACGAGATCATCGACGGGCGCTTTTTCCCGACGGACTGGATGGCCGTCATCTTCAATCCGTCCTTCCCCTACCGGATCGCCCATACGGTTGTCGGCTTCTACATAACGACCGGCTTCGCCGTGGTGGCGGTGGGATCTTATCTGCTGCTCAAGCAGCGCTCCGTCGCCGAAGCCCGCACAATGGTTTCGATCACCCTTTGGCTGCTCAGCATACTGGTTCCGCTGCAGATATTCATCGGCGACCAGCATGGGCTGAATACGCTGGAGCACCAGCCGGCCAAGCTGGCCGCGATCGAAGCGCATTGGGAGACCGGAAGCCGTGTTCCGCTCATCCTCTTCGCCATTCCCGACGACGAAGCGGAGCGAAACAATTTCACCATCGAGGTGCCCTATCTCGGCAGCCTGATCCTGACCCACAGCCTCGACGGCACGGTGACAGGGCTGAAGGATTTTCCGGCAGACCAGCGGCCGCCGGTAGCGCTGCCCTTTTTCGCCTTTCGCGTCATGGTCGGCATTGGAGTCCTGATGCTGGGCATGGTCGTGCTGAGCTGGTGGCTCCGCTGGCGAGGCACGTTGTTCGACAGCCGTTTCTTCCAGCGCGCGAGCATTGCCATCGCGCCGCTCGGCTTCCTTGCCGTGCTTGCCGGATGGACGACAACGGAGGTCGGCCGCCAGCCCTGGGTTGTCTATGGTCAGATGCGAACCGCCGACGCGGTGTCGCCGTCTTTGACCGGCAGTGACGTGCTCACATCGCTGATCTTCTACATGATCGTCTACCTGATTATCTTCCCGGCAGGCGCGTGGATCATGGCGCGCATCGTCAACAAGGGACCGGCCGTCGCCGAGGCGGAGGGAGACGAGCCCATCGAAGCCGGCCGGCCAAGCAAGCCCATCACCGTGGAATTGCAGCCGAAGGGAGAGGCATGATGGACAGCGTGCTCAGCTTCGTTCCCATCTGGGCGATGATCCTCGCCGTCGGCATCTTCCTCTACGTGCTGCTCGACGGCTTCGATCTCGGTGTCGGCATCCTGTACGGCTTCGAGCCGGACCTGCAGTCGCGCAACCTGGTGATGAATTCCATCGCGCCGATCTGGGACGGCAACGAGACCTGGCTGGTACTCGGCGGGCTGGCGCTGCTCGCGGCCTTCCCGCTGGCCTTCGCCATTATTATCCCGGCGCTCTATTTCCCGGTGCTTCTGATGCTGCTGGCGCTGATTTTCCGGGGCGTCGCTTTCGAATTCCGATTTCGCGACGCTGAGCACAAGACTTTCTGGGATCACGGCTTCTTCTATGGCTCGGCGCTGGCCGCCTTCGCGCAAGGCGTGATGCTGGGCGCTTTCATCGACGGGTTCGAGACCAGCGGCCGCGAATTCGTCGGCTCGTCCTTCGATTTCCTGTCGC
>JAEYXI010000620.1 GCA_023428515.1 Pseudomonadota bacterium
GACTACAAGGTCGGAAAGTTCCCCTTCTCCGCCAATGGCCGCGCCCGCGCCATGCTGCATACCGACGGTTTCGTGAAGATCCTCGCCGACAAGGCGAGCGACCGCGTGCTCGGCGCCCATATCGTCGGCTTCGGCGCCGGCGAGATGATCCACGAGGCGGCCGTGCTGATGGAGTTCTCGGGCTCGTCGGAGGATCTGGCGCGCACCTGTCACGCCCATCCGACCATGTCGGAAGCGGTGAAGGAGGCGGCGCTGGCCAGCTTCTTCAAGCCGATCCACATCTGATCCGGCGGCCTGCTCCAAAAGGCAGGCTTCCGTTGGGTAAGCCGGGAATCGGGGGCGGACGGTGCTCCTCCGGCCTGTTCATCAACCGTCAATCATGCGGCAGGAGGCGTGTCAGGACTGATCGCCGTATGAATTTTTGTGACTATTTCGCAGTGCAAACTTGATGTAAGAGTGCGCCGCCCCTGCGCAAGCCCAGGCGCAGGCGGACTAGAATCGTTTGAAGTTGGTGTAGCGCGGACCCATATCGGACTCACTCGCGCCCGGGCCGGACTGCTGCCTTGGACGACCTGCGCAAGCGGATTTGAGTGAAGCATGGCGAAATTCAGGTTCCACAAGCTGGCCGCGGTGGCGGTCCTCGTTGGTGTCGGCCTATGGGTCGCAACCGGCGAGTTCTCGTCCGTGGGCAGCGCCCAGAACGAGGCTCCGGCGGCGACGGACGAGGCGGCCGAACAGCCCAAAGCGCCGCTGCGGACGGTGGCGGTCATCACGCCGCCCCGGGTCGAGCATGCGCGCGCCATCCGAATTTCCGGGCACACTGACGCCGAAAAGCGCGTCACGCTGGCGACGCGCGTCATGGGCGTGATCGAGGAACTGCCGGTCAAGCAGGGCGAGCGCGTCGAGCGCGGCGAACTGGTGATGCGTCTTGAAGCCGGAGACAAGGAAGCCGCGGTCCGGATGGCCGAAAGCCTGGTCACACAGCGCCAGGCGGAAGCCGATGCCGCGGAGCGGCTTGTCTCGGGCGGCAATGCGCCAAGGCTGCAGGCCGACCAGGCCCGCGCCGGGCTCGCCACGGCGAAGTCGCAGTTGGAGGGCGCCAAGGCCGAGCTCGCCCAGTATTCCATCCGCGCACCTTATAATGGCGTCGTCGACCGGGTTCCGGTCCAGCGCGGCAGCGCGATCCTCGCCGGGGCGGAAGTGGCGACCCTGATCAATCTCGATCCCCTGCTGGCGATCGGCGAGGTGAGCGAACGCGACCTCAAATACCTGAAGCCGGGCAACACCGCGAAGATCAGGCTGGTCGACGGCACGGATACCGAGGGCACGCTGCGCTATGTCAGCCGCGACGCTTCGGCGGCCACCCGCACTTTCCGCATCGAGGTCGCGATCCCCAACGAGGACAAGAAGCTGCCCGCCGGCATGACGGCCGAGATCACGCTGCTCGCCGATCCGACCGATTCGGTGGTGCTGCCGCGTTCGGTGGTGACGCTCAGCTCGAACGGCGACCTCGGCATCCGCGCCGTGGACAAGGACAACAAGGTCGTGTTCTTCCCGATCGACCTGGTCGACGACACGCCCAAGGGCCTGGTGCTCGCAGGCATTCCGGCCGATGCGCGCGTTATCGTCGCCGGTCAGGATCTGGTCAGCGACGGCGACGAGGTGAAGCCTGTCGAAGCCGACGCCGCGACGATCCAGAAGCTCGCCGGCGAGACCGCCGACGGAACCTGATCCGGAGAAGCACGGAACAATCGCCTCATGGATATCGTCAAGATAGCGATCAAGAATGCGCGACTGACGCTCTCCGTGCTCGCTTTCCTGGTGATCGCGGGCGCGCTTGCCTATCAGGCCGTGCCGAAGGAGGCCGAGCCCGACGTCGCCATTCCGATCATGTATGTCAGCCTGGTCTACCAGGGCATCTCGCCGGAAGACTCCGAACGCCTGCTGCTCAGACCCGTCGAATCCCAGCTCAAGAACCTCAAGGGGCTGAAGGAGATGAAGTCGGCCGCCTATGAGGGCGGCGGCTACGTGCTGGTCGAATTCGATCCTTCGACCGATCTCGGCGACGCGCTGATCGACACGCGCAACAAGGTGCAGGACGCCAAGCGCGACCTGCCGGAGGGTGTCGAGGAGCCGACGGTCAACGAGGTCAACATCTCGGAATTCCCGGTGCTCGTCGTCACGCTGTCCGGCAATGTGCCCGAGCGTACGCTGACGGCGGCCGCCAAGGAACTGCGCGACCGCATCGAAGAAGTTCCCGGCGTGCTCGAAGGCGCGCTGCAGGGATCGCGCGACGAGCAGGTCGAGGCGATCATCGATCCGGTGAAGCTGTCTTCCTACGGGCTGCAGCTCGACCAGCTGATCCAGGGCGTCGGCACGTCGAACAGCCTGGTGGCCGCCGGAGCGATCGAGGGCTCAGAGGGCAAATATTCGGTCAAGGTGCCGGCGCTCATCGAGACGCCGCAGGACGTCGCCAACCTGCCGGTCGTCGCCGGCGAGAACGCCGTCGTGCGCGTGCAGGACGTCGCCACCGTGCGCTCGACCTT
>JAEYXI010000280.1 GCA_023428515.1 Pseudomonadota bacterium
GCATGATGCCAGGGCTTGCCTCAGGCCGTCGCTGAAAACCTGATGAGATCGACGCCCTTGGCGTCCACGAGGAAGAGCTTGCCGTCGCCGTCGATCCGGAAGGTTGCGGCCTGCTCAAGTGCGGCCAGGAACTTGCGTTCCTGGTCCATCAGCGCCGGGGCGCAGGCCATCATGGTGGCGCCGGCCTTTCCTATCTTGATCGAATTGCCGTCTATGGTGGCCTGCGCGAAATAGCCGTTGCAGCCTCCCCGCCCGGTGACCTTGCCGTCCGACGCGACGCTGAAGGTCGACTGGGCGTCGTCGATGACGCCGCCGCCATCGATGTCCTCGGCCAGCCATGTCGTGTCAAACAGCGTGGCCGGCGAGGCCTCGGCCTTCTGCTTGACCATCTTCAGGACCATCTGCGTCGGCTCGGGCTTCAGCGGATCGACGGCGTAGCGCTGGTCGTTGATGAACCAGAGCTGGTTGTCGACCATGATGCGCGCCTGCAAGGCATAGGTGGCGCTCGGCTGGACGACGGCCGGATCGAACTTGATCTCGAACTTGATGGGAACCTGCCCGGCCGGATCGACCTTCTGCTCGCCAACTACCGTTTCCGGCGCATCGGCCCGCGATACGTCCACCAGGCGCACCGTAAGCACGGCATTCGCCGGCAGCGCGATGCGCTCGCGATAGGCCACATCGCCTGAAATCGTGATCTCCTCCGCCGCGAAGGCGCCCGGCATCAACAGGCCTCCAAACACAAGGGGGGCCAGACCGAATATGAACAGTTCCGCAAGCTTGCCGAGCATCCGATATCCTCCTGTTGCCAGCCGCTAACGTCCAAAGCGAATGCGTCCGTTCCGTGGCCTCGCCGGGGCTGAAGAGTAAAATTTTGGAGAGGCGACGCCTACTTCCTCCAGCGGGCGGCGGCTTCCTCGTCGGTCTCCTTGGCGTCGACCCAACCCCCTTCGGCGCCGTCCCGCCGGTGCTCCTTCTTCCAGAAGGGCGCGCGCGACTTCAGGTAGTCCATCAGGAAATCTGCCGCTTCGAAGGCGGCGCGGCGATGTTTCGAGGCCGCCACGACGAGCACGATGTTCTCGCCCGGCCTGATCTTGCCGAAGCGGTGGATGGCGGTGAGCGCCTCGAGCGGCCAGCGCGCGACCGCTTCGCCTGATATCCGCATGATCTCGGCCTCGGCCATGCCGGGATAGTGCTCGAGCTCCAGCGCGGCAAGCGTGCCCTGCTCGTCCCGGCAGATGCCGGAAAAGGTCACGATCGCGCCGACATCGCCAGAATTCCTCACCCTGTCGATCTCGGCCGAGACGTCGAAATCGGCTGCCTCTATGCGGACGACCGGAACGACCGGGCCGGTCATGGCCTCAGCCGCCCGTCATCGGCGGGAAGAGCGCGATCTCACCGGCTCCAGCGATCTTCTCGCCATGGTCGACATGCTCCTGGTTGATGGCGACACGGATGACCTCCGCGTGGCGCAACGCGTGCGCATATTCCTCGCCGCGCCCCTTCAGCCAAGCGAGCAGGTCCGCGACGGTCACGACATCAGCCGGCAGAGAGACCTCTTCCTCGGATTTGCCGATGCGTTCGCGCACCCAGGCGAAATAGACGAGCTTGGTCACCTCATTCGTCCATGATGTGCTTGGCGCCGGCGCGGAAATAGTCGTAGCCGGTGTAAAGCGTCACGATCGCCGCGACCCAGAGCAGGATGATGCCGGTCTCGGTGGCATAGGAGACGATCTTGTCCAGCGCCGGGCCGGCCAGCAGGACGGCGATGGCGATCATCTGGATCGCAGTCTTCCATTTGGCGAGCTTGGTCACCGGCACGCTGACTTTCAGCGCCGCCAGGTACTCGCGCAGGCCGGAGACAAGGATTTCGCGGCAAAGGATGATGATCGCCGCCCACAGCGTCCAGCCGGCAATGGTGCGGTCGGTATCGGCGGCCAGCAAGAGCAGGCAGGTCGCAACCAAAAGCTTGTCGGCGATAGGATCGAGCATGCGGCCGATGTTCGACTGCTGCTGCCAGGCGCGCGCCAGATAGCCGTCGAAATAATCGGTGATGCTGGCGGCAATGAAAATGGCGAGCGCGGACCAGCGCGCGAAGTCGCTCGACTGGAGCCTGCCTTCCAGGAAAAAGCAGAGGACCACCAGCGGCACGGCCAATATCCGCCCGTAGGTGAGCATATTCGGCAGGTTGAAAGCGCGCTTGGCCATTTTTTCAGACTTTCTCCAGCCGTACTGAAATCAGAAGCCGATGTGGGGGGTCAACTGCCTGAATTCCATGGACCAATGCAATTCGCCGCAAGAAGCCGATTTTACCGTCACAATATCCAGGGAAAACCGGTCCCCACTTTTCCTGGAATTGCTCTAATTTTCGTGGAAGTGGTTGTAAACAAGGCGTGCGACCGTCTCTGAAATGCCGTCGACCGCCATCAGATCGTCGATTGCCGCGTTGCTGACCGCCTTGGCGGTGCCGAAGTGGAGGAGCAGCGCCCGCTTGCGTGTCGGACCGATGCCGCTGATCTCGTCGAGCGGATTCCGCACCATCTCCTTCTTGCGGCGTGCCCTGTGCGAGCCGATGGCGAAGCGATGCGCCTCGTCGCGCAGCCTCTGGATGAAATAAAGCACCGGATCGCGCACAGGCAGCGTGAACGCGCTCTTGCCCCTGGCGAAGAAGCGCTCGCGCCCGGCCTCGCGATCCTGGCCCTTGGCGACGCCGATCGCGACGACGCGGTCCTCGATGCCGAGATTCTGGAGGATCGAGCGCACCGCCGTCATCTGGCCCTGCCCGCCATCGATCAGGATGACGTCGGGCCAGGCCGGGAAAGCGCCGTTCTCGGCATCTTCCGCATCGACCGGCTCGGCGCCGCCGTGCTCCTTGATCAGCCGCGAGAAACGCCGCTCCATCACTTCGCGCATCATGCCGAAATCGTCGCCCGGCGTGATGTCGGTCGAGCGGATGTTGAACTTGCGGTACTGGTTCTTCACGAAGCCTTCCGGCCCCGAGACGATCATGGCGCCGACGGCATTGGTGCCCATGATGTGGGAGTTGTCGTAGACCTCGATGCGGCGCGGCGGCTTGTCGAGGCCGAAGGCCTCCGCGAAGCCTGCCAGGAGGCGGGTCTGGGTCGAGGTTTCCGCCAGCCGCCGGCCGAGCGCTTCACGCGCGTTCTGCACGGCATGGTCGACCAGATCCTTCTTCTCGCCGCGCTGGGGAACGATGATGGAGACCTTGTGGCCGGCCTTGGTCGCCAGCGCCTGTTCCAAGAGTTCCTCTTCCTCGACCTTGTGCGACAGCATGATGGTGCGCGGACACGGCTTGTCGTCGTAGAACTGGGCGAGGAAGGACGACAGCACTTCGGCCGCCTCCAGCGCCGGGTCGGCCTTCGGGAAATAGGCGCGGTTGCCCCAGTTCTGGCCGGTGCGGAAGAAGAAGACCTGGATGCAGACATGGCCGCCATCCTGGTGGATGGCGAAGACGTCCGCCTCGTCGACGCCCTGCGGGTTGATGCCCTGATGGCTCTGCACATGGGAGAGCGCGGCGAGGCGGTCGCGATAGACGGCCGCTCGCTCGAAATCGAGGTCTTCGGCCGCCTGCTGCATCTGCTCCGAAATCTCGGTCTTCACCTTGTGACTGCGGCCCGAGAGAAAATCCTTCGCCTCGGTCACCAGCTCCGCGTAGTCCTCCGGAGAAATCTCGCCGGTGCAGGGGCCAGAGCAGCGCTTGATCTGATAGAGCAGGCAGGGCCGCGTGCGGGTTTCGAAGACCGAATCCGTGCAGGTGCGAAGCAGGAAGGCGCGCTGCAGCGAGTTGATGGTGCGGCCGACCGCGCCGGCCGACGCGAACGGGCCAAAGTAATCGCCCTTGCGCGAGCGCGCGCCGCGATGCTTGAAGATGCCGGGCGACGGATGGTCGCCGGTCAGCACGATGTAGGGGAACGACTTGTCGTCCCGCATCAGGACGTTGAAACGCGGCCTCAAGCGCTTGATCAGGTTCGCTTCGAGCAGAAGCGCCTCGATCTCGGTGCGGGTGACGACGAACTCCATCGTCGCGGTCTCGCGCACCATCCTGCCGATGCGGTTGGTGTGGAAGCGGCCGTTGGCGTAGTTGGTGACGCGCTTCTTCAGGCTGCGCGCCTTGCCGACATAGAGCACGTCGCCGGCGGCGTTCATCATGCGGTAGACGCCGGGCGCGTTGGGCAGCCGCCTGACCAGCGTCTGGATGACCTCGGCGCCAACCTTGCCGTCGGCGTCGCCGGCATGCGCCGTCCAGTCGATCGCCGTGAACGGCAGATCTACGCTGGACGCCGGCGCGGCTTCAGGTTCCTCGACGACAATATCTTCGTCTTCGGCCTCGTCGCCGGGGGCAAACCCCGCGATGTCGTCCGCCGCCTTCGCACTGCCGTATGCCGCCATGTCTCTTCGCTGGCTCATTCCACCATGCCTGTCACATCGGGCGTCTGCCATGCAAGATGCTGACCGCCGTCGAGCGCGATCATCTGTCCTGTCACGGAGCGCGCCTCCCATAGATAGCGAATGGCAGCGCCAAATTCAGGAAGGGAGGGTCCGTGCTTCAGGATCAGCCCATCGACCTGTGCTTCAAAATCCTCGGCATCCTGCACTGTGCTTGCCAGCGTCGGGCCGGGGCCGATCGCATTGACGCGTATAGCCGGAGCAAGCGCCTGCGCCATGGTCCTCGTCGCGGTCCAGAGCGCGGATTTCGACAGCGTGTAGGAAAAATAGCGCGGCGTCAGGCGCCAGACGCGCTGGTCGACGATGTTGACGATCAGCCCCTCGGCGCCGGCCGGCAGCGCCTCGGCAAACCGCCGCGCCAATATCGCCGGCGCCTTCACATGGATGGCGAAATGGCGATCCGCTACGACCGGATCGAAGTTCTCGACGGAATCGTCGCGGAAAATCGAGGCGTTGTTAACGAGGAGGCGGACCGGCCCAAGCGCCTTCGACGCCTGGCCGATCAAGGTATCGGTGGCGGCCGCATCGGTGAGATCGGCCTCCACAACCGCCGCGCGGCCGCCCGACCGCCGAATATCCTCGGCGAGTATTTCGGCGTCCTCGCGCGACCCGTTGCAGTGAATGGCCACTGCAAAGCCATGCGCTGCAAGGTCCTTAACGATCGCCTTGCCGATGCGTCTTGCTCCGCCTGTCACCAACGCCGTGCCAGTGGCTGCCGCCATGATCGAATCCTTGCTGCTGCTTACGCCTGGGCAGCTGGATCGCGAATGCGGCAGCCGCGTATTAAAAGTCCGTTTTCTCTTTTGACGACTTTGTGACCGATCGCCCGAAATCGCGCCGTCAAGCCCTGCGACGCACCGCCACAGGGTTAGGCTGATATAGAGTGCGCAACGCCTTGCACCAAGCGGCCCGCGGCATCTCGACGCCAACTCTCCTGACAGCTTCTGTTGCGTGAAGGACACGTCAAGGTTCAGCCTCATTGGCGCCGGGCAATGACCCCATTTCAGGTTCGTTCGAGCCACATTTCGGCATGACATTCGGAACCGTCAGGCGACCGGTCCGTTCTCCCCCGCGGGTCGGAACAGCTTATTCGAACCCACGTGTCTCGTGGTCATGGAGTAAACAATGCAGAACAACCTTAAAATCGCACGCCCGGCCGTGGCTGCACTTGGGCTGGTGGCCCTTCTCGGCACGGTCCCTGCGTTCGCGGCCGACGTCGTGATGGAAGAGCCGCCGGCGCCCGCCGTCGCGATGGAAGAGCCGCCGGTCAACACCTGGTCCGGACCCTATGCCGGTGTCACGCTCGGCTACGGCTTTGCCGGCAGCACGGATGCGAGCTCGCCGTTCAACAACGAGATCGACACCGACGGCTTCCTGCTCGGCGCCTTCGGCGGCTACAACTGGCAGTCCGGCAACATCGTCGCCGGCGCGGAAGCCGACATCGGCTATAGCTGGGAAGAAGGCTCCAACGCCGGTCTCGATTCCGAATCGGGCGTAGAGGGATCGCTTCGCGCCCGCCTCGGCTACGTCGTATCGCCGAACGTGCTGCTCTACGTCACCGCAGGTGGCGCGGCCAAGGACCTCGAGGTCTCCGGCGGCGGCTTCAGCGACAGCAACACGATGATCGGCTGGACGGCCGGTGGCGGCGCCGACATCATGGTCACCGAGAACATCTTCGGCCGCGTCGAATACCGCTACACGGATTTCGGCAGCGACACGTTCAATCTCGGCGGCGTCAATACGGATGTCGACGACAAGGACCATCGCGTCAATGTCGGTCTCGGTCTGAAGTTCTAAACCGGCATCGGCTGCAAACGACAAACCGGGCGCTTTACGCGCCCGGTTTTGTTTTGGGCGGATGTTCGCCCTGCGCTCAGGCGGGCAGAAGAGCCTTCAGCTCGGGGAATTTCTCGTCGAAGCGAGCGGCCCAGCGCTTCAGCTTGCTCCTGCCCTTTTCCCATTTGCCGGCGAAGCGCAATTCGAGATAGCCGAGAACGGCGCGCAGCGCGATGTGGCCGCCGGTTATCTTTCGTCCAAACTTGGGCGGATTGGCGTTGAGCGCGTCCAGGGCGCGGGTGACCTTGTCCCACTGCTTGTCGAGCCAGGGCTGGTGGACAATCTCCTCCGGACGCGCACGGCGCTCATAGACATGGGCCAGCGCGCAGTCGGCGATGCCGTCTGCCAGCGCCTCCAGCCGCTCGGCCTCGGTGCGCTTCACAGGATTGCGCGGGAACAGCTTGTTGCCTGACTGCCGGTTCAGATACTGCGTGATCGCGCGGCTGTCGAAGACGGTCTCGCCGTCGTCGGCGATCAGCACCGGGATCTTGCCGAGCGGGTTCGCCTTGAGGAATTCTTCCGTCGGGTTCGACGTCTCCACCGGGACAGCGTCAAGCGGAATGTCCAGATAGGCCGCCGCCATGCGGACCTTGCAGCTGTAGGGAGAGGCGGATGAGACGAGGACTTTTGGCATCGGACTTTCTTGAGAACGGTTTCGAACGGCGCGGACGTTAAGCGCTGGCGGACAACAGGCAAAGGCCAGCCCGGGAGAATCTATCCGCCAGACGTCATCCGCCTTGCCCCCTGCCCGCACGAACCGGCGGCATGACGACCTTGCCGAGCCGGCAATCGCGGCGGTCGATCTCGGGACAGGAGCGGAATTCAAGGTCCTTGGTCATGCAGATGCGGACTTCGCGCAGATAGCGCCGGTCGCAGGTGACGGCGACGGCGTCGCCGGGCAGCGAAGGATTGGCCTTCAGGAAGGCCGCCTCGGCGTCATCAGGATCGAGCGTCCTATAGGCATCGAGGCGGCGGAATTCCTGGGGAATGCTGACCGTCTCGCGGGCAGCGCGAAGAACGGCGAAGTAGTCGTCCTGGTCGAGGCCCGAACAGGAGCCGTGCTTGCGCCATTGGTGGCGGATGAGGCCGGCGGAAGGCATGAGGTCGTAGAGGGTGCGAAGCGTCGCGTTCGAAACGTCGCGCTCGTCGGTGCGGCAGCTCTCAGGAAAGCCGCGCTCGAATTGCGGCCAGAGGCCGTGGACGACGAAGGCGTAGGGCCGGTCGGTCGCGCATTGCTGGCGGTTCGCCTCCTCACCCTCGGCTTCGCAATAGCTGGGCGACCAGGAGAGCGAGAGGACGTAGAAGTCGAAGCCTTCGCCGATGGGGAGGGAGGCCGGCTGGGCCTGCCTTTCAGGCGCTCTGGCCGGCTTGCCGGGCGCGGCGGTCTGAGCGATGGGCGTCGGAAGCTTTGTATCGGCCGGCGGCCGCTCGGCTTCCTGGCTGCAACCGGCGAGGAGAAAGACGGCGAGCGTCGAAAACCAGGCCCGGCGAAGCGTCATTGGAAGATCAGCGCAGGACCCGGCAGCGGCCGTTATAGACGAACCAGCGGTCGAAGCCGGAGACGCAGAACTCGACATTGTCGCCGATGCCGACGAAGCCCTGGCCTTCCTCGATCAGGTACCAGATGTCGCGGGCGTTGCCGTCGGAGAGAATCACGTCCGCGCTGCAATAGGTGCGGCCGATCGGCCGATCCTCCTGGGCGGGCAGGTAGCGCGTCTCGCGGATGTTCTGGAAATCGGTGATGGCGACCAGCGGCAGGTTCGGCACGTGGCGGACCTGATAGGCAAAGCGGTTGGTGATCTTGCCGAACACCCAATTCTGCGAGCAGGCGCCCGAATAGCTCTCCGAATAAACGCCGAGATCGGCGGCGCGAACCGACGGCGTCGCGCCGATCGCGGCGGCAAGGCCAAGCAGCGCGGCGAGAACGGGACGGGCGAAAGAACTGGCGAAACGGGGCATGTGGGCCTCTCCTGGCAGGCAGCCACGAACCAGATTCCGGGCTGCACACATATTCGTTTCTACCAGGGTCGCGGTCAAGCCGGTGCCGCCTCTCCCGCAAGCCATTCGAGCGACGAACGGGCTTTCGGGTCCTCGGCGAGCGCCTTTTGCAGTTCGGGGAGCAGGACGCGCATCTCCTTCTCGAAGACGAAGGGCGGGTTGACGACGACGAGCCCGCTGCCGTCGAAAAGCGCTTCCCTGGAGGGCTGGCGAACCTCGAAGGCGAGGTCGATGATCTTGGGGATTCCCGCATCCCTCAGGCGCTCGCGGAAGCTTTTCACGGCGGCGCGGTCCTTGATCGGATACCAGAGCGCATAGATGCCGCCCGGCCAGCGGCGGTGCGCGCGGACGAGGCCGTCGACGAGGCGATCGAACTCGCCCTTCTCCTCGAAAGGCGGAGCGACCAGCACGAGGCCGCGCTTCTCCTTGGGCGGTAGATGGGCGCCGAGCGCCAGCCAGCCGTCCAGCTCGATCGTGCGAACCTGGAAATCGCCTGCGAAAAGCGACTTCAGCCGCTCGGCGTCGTCGGGGTGAAGCTCGATGGCCGTGAGCCGGTCCTGCGGGCGCAACAGGCGGCGGACGATGAGCGGCGAGCCGGGATAGGTTTCTATGCCGCCATCGGTATTCTCCGCCATCACCGCTTCGAGGTAGGGCGCGAGCAGCGCCTGCGCTTCGGGCGAGAGTTTCGCCTCCAGCAGCCGGCCGATGCCGCCATGCCATTCGCCCGTCTTCTGCGCCTCCTCAGAGGAGAGGTCGTAGTGGCCGATGCCGGCATGGGTGTCGATGACGCGGAACGCCTTGTCCTTGAGCTTCAGGTATTCGACCAGCCGAGAAAGCGCTGCGTGCTTGATGACGTCGGCGAAATTCCCGGCATGGTAGGCGTGGCGGTAGTTCATGGGCCGGAGTTGCCGCCCCTGCCCCAGCGCGGCGGAGGCGGCTGCGAATTCGGGTTGCGCTCTCGGCGACGGCGCGAGGCCAGCACGAAGCCGATCAGCCCCACCGCCACCAGCGAATAGCCGATCGGCTGGGCGCGTGGATCGATCCCGCCCGCGCCACCGCGCAAGACAAGGTCGACCGCCCGGATCTCGATGCGCTCGAGGTCGCCGCGCCCGATGGTGAAAGTGTAGTCGCCCTCCTCGACGGGAGCGATGACGCCGGCCTCGTCGCGATAGATTTTTTCGCGAAGCTGCGGGCTTCGCTCCTGCGGCTTGGCTTCGCTGAAGGAGAGCATCTCGGCAAGCACGGTGCGGTTTTGCGTCGACGCCGTAATGGTGAGCGCGGTGCCGGATTGCGCGAATTCGGGCGGCGCCACCGCCGTCATGTCGACCAGCACGCGCACCGGCTCGTCGGCGGCAGTGAGCCGCGCCGTGACGGGCTGGAAGTCGCCGCCGCGCCTGTAGACGGGCCATGAGCCGATCTCGTGGCCGGAGAAATTGGTGACGTACCAGGGGTAGCCGAAACCGGCCACGAGGCCGCAGACGAAAAGGAGGACGAAGAGCGTACGCATGTCAGCCCGACCTCATGCCTTGCGTTCCCAGCGGCGGTCCGGCGTCTGCTGCCAGTAGGTGACCTCGTGGCCGCCCGATTTCATCGCCTTCCAATGCTCGCGGGCCATTGCGAGCTGTTCGGCGTCATGGCCGTCGAAGAGAAAGACGGCGCGCTCATAGGCGGAAAGGTCCGGCGGTGTCGCACCGTCGACCATGAAGCGTATCTGGGCGCCGTTGGGATTGGCGTCGGTGGTGGTGAGGAGCACCGGCTGCTCGGCCGCGTGGGGGTCGCGGTCGGTGCCGTGGGCGAGGAAGGAATCGTCTCTAAAAGTCCAGAGATGCTGGTCGAGCGCGTCGCGCCGCTCCTCGGCGCCCGACTGCACGACGGCGCGCCAGCCGCGCGACAGGCTGCGCTCCAGAAGGCCGGGCAGCGCATCCTGCAGGGTGGATTCGGTGAGGTGGTAGAAGAGCACTTCGGCCATGGGGGTGTGTTTAGGCTGGTTTGCCGGGGAGAGGAAGGGTGGCTGCTTCCTTCTCCCCGTTCGCGGGGAGAAGGTGCCCGAAGGGCGGATGAGGGGTGGCGCTTTGCCTGACAGTTTGTGGTGCCCCTC
>JAEYXI010000312.1 GCA_023428515.1 Pseudomonadota bacterium
TATCTTGCCAGCCAGCCGCCATCGACCGGCACCACCGCGCCATGCATGTAGGCCGAAGCCGGCGCGAGCAGGAAGACGGCTGCGTCGCCTATGTCTTCCGGCCTGCCCCAGCGTCCCGCCGGAATGCGGCCAAGGATGGCGGTGCTACGGTCGGGATCGTTGCGCAGCGCCTCGGTGTTGTTGCTGACGATGTAGCCCGGCGCGATGGCATTGACGTTTATGCCCTTTGCTGCCCATTCGCAGGCGAGCAGCCGCGTGATGCCGAGCGCGCCGTGCTTGGAGGCGGTGTAGGAGGCGACGCGGATGCCACCCTGAAACGAGAGCACCGAGGCGATGTTGACGATGCGGCCCTCGCGCTTCGCGGCGAGCGCTTTCCTGGCGAAGGCCTGGCAGAGGAAGAACAGCGACTTCAGGTTGACGTCCATGACGTCGTCCCAGTCGTCCTCCGAAAAATCGACCGCATCAGCGCGGCGGATGATACCGGCATTGTTGACCAGCCCGTCGACCGGTCCGGCAGCCCATACGCTATCGAGCATCGTGCTTGCCGCGGCATGGTCGGCAAGATCGCAGGCAACAGGCGCGAAGGCGCCGCCTGCGGCTTCAACCAGCGCCGCCGTCTCGTCCATCGAGGAACGCCCGACGCCGATCACCGTGCCGCCCGCCTTGGCGACCGAAACCGATATGCCCTGTCCGATGCCGGTATTGGCGCCGGTCACGACGATCCGCTTGCCGGCCAGACTGAATGCCGACAGGTCCGTCATCGTAAGGTCTCCAGCGGCACGGGATCGACATCCGTATAGTCGACATTGTCGCCCGCCATCGCCCAGATGAAGGCGTAGTTCGAGGTGCCCGCTCCCGAATGGATCGACCAGGGCGGCGACAGCACCGCCTCCTCGTTCTGCATCACGATGTGCCGCGTCTCGTCCGGTTCGCCGAACAAGTGGAAGACGCGCGCCGTCTCCGGCAGGTCGAAGTAGAGATAGACCTCCATGCGGCGGTCGTGCACGTGAGCTGGCATGGTGTTCCAGACGGAGCCCTCGGCGAGTTCAGTCATGCCGACGACGAGCTGGCAGGTCTTCACCCCCTCTGCGTGGATGAACTGGAAGATCGAGCGTTCGTTCGAGGTCTTCTGGCTGCCGAGGTCGAGCCGTTTGGCATCGCCGATGCGGATGACCTTCGTCGGATGCGTCTGGTGAGCCGGCGCGCTGAGCAGGTAGAATTTCGCCGGCGAAGACGCATCTTCCGACGAGAAGCTCACCGTCTCCGTGCCCATGCCGACATAGATCATGTCGCGCGGCTCGAGCCTGTGATCCTCGCCGCCTGCATGAACCGTTCCCGCGCCGCCGACATTGACGGCGATCAGTTCGCGGCGGTCGAGGAAATTCTTCGTCCCCGTCGGCTTGATCGTCGCAAGCTCCAGCGCATCGCCCGCAGGCACCGCGCCCCCGACGATCATGCGGTCGTAATGCGTATAGGTGAGGCTGATCCGTCCCGGCTGGAACAGGTCGCCGATGTGAAAATGGCTGCGCAGCTCGTCGGTCGCCATGGCAGCGGCGGCCTGCGGATCGATGGCATAGCGGGACGTGTATTCAACAGTCATGAATTCTACTCGATTGGTTCTCAAAAGCTGCGGATGTGTGTCTGCGGCGGCGGGGTCAAGGCATAGCTCTCCTGCTGGCCAACGAGCCGCTCCCTGTAGCGCCGCTGCGCGGCCATCAGATGAGCGCGCATTGCATCGCGCGCGGCTTCGACATTGCCATCGGAAATCGCCTTCAGGATCGACAGATGTTCGCGCTGCAGGCCGGCGAGATAATCGTGGGAAAGCACTTCGACCGAATACCAGGGCGAGCTGCGGTCGCACGGGATCGTGCGGTCGCCGAGCGCATCGAGGATCTCGACATAGAATGGATTGTTGGTGGCAGCCGCGATCTCGCGATGGAACGCAAAATCCGCCTTGCCGGTCGGCTCGCCCTGCTGCAGCAGGCGGTCGAACTCGAAGAACGCCTCCTGGATGCGCGCTTCCTGCGACGTGTTGCGCCGCTGCGCCGCGAGGCCGGCGCTTTCGATCTCGATGCCCATGCGCACTTCGAGCACGTTGACGGCCTGCGATATCCTGTTGCCGATGTCGATCGTGATCGAGCCGAATGCGAAGGCCGGGTGCTCGCGGGCGAAGACGCCGGCGCCCTGACGCGACTCGACCAGCCCGTCCGCCGCAAGCGTGGCGATCGCTTCCCGGATCACCGTGCGGCTGACGCCAAATGTCTCGGTGAGCTGGTTCTCGGTCGGCAGCTTGCGGCCCGGCGCGATTTCGCCGGACAGCATCTGCGAACGCAATGTGGCTACCACGCGCTCGGAGAGCTTGGGCTTGCGTTCGATGCGCGGGTCTGGTGCGGCGTCGGACATCGCTATGCCTACCTGAAGACGCTGGGCAGCCACAGCGACAGCGCCGGGATATAGGTGACGAGGCCGAGCACGATGATGCCGGCGGCGTAGAACGGCCAGATCGAGCGCATCGCCTCCCAGACGGTGATCCTGCCGACCGCGCAGGCGACGAACTGCACCGCCCCCACCGGAGGCGTGTTGAGACCGATGCCGAGGTTGAGGATCAGGATGACGCCGAAATGCACAGGATCGATGCCGTAATGCGCGGCGACCGGCAAGAAGATCGGCGTCGCGATGATGATCGTCGGCCCCATGTCCATGAAGGTGCCGAGCAAAAGCAGGATCACATTGATCAGCAGCAGGATGACCAGCGGATTCTCCGACACCGTTCCCATCCAGTCGATCAGCAGAGCGGGGATCCTGAGATAGGCCATCAGCCAGGCGAAGGATGCGGCGGTTCCGATAATAAGCAGGATCATCGCGGTGGTGCGCACGGCACCGAGCGTCGCGTCGGCGAAATTGCGCCAGCCGAGCGAGCGGTAGACGAAGAGCGTGACCAGCACAGCGTAGAAGACCGCAATGCAGGAACTCTCCGTCGCCGTGAAGATGCCCGAGCGCACGCCACCGAAGATGATGGCGATGAGCAGCAGTCCCGGCAGCGAGTTGAGCAGAAACCAGCCGACCCGCGCGAAGCCCGGGAAGGCTTCGGTCGGATAGCCGCGTTTGCGCGCCACGAGATAGGCCGTCACCATCAGCGAGGCCGCGAGCAGCAGGCCCGGGATGATGCCCGCCGTGAAGAGGTCGGCGATGGAGATCTTGCCGCCCGCCGAGATCGAATAGATGATCATGTTGTGCGAGGGCGGCAGAAGCAGAGCGATCAGCGCCGCCATCGAGGTGACGTTGACGGCATAGTCCGCGCCGTAGCCGCGCGCTTTCATCTGCGGGATCATCAGTCCGCCAACCGCCGCGGCCTCCGCCACCGCGGAGCCCGAGATGCCGCCGAAGAGCGTCGACGCCGCGATGTTCACCTGGCCGAGGCCGCCGCGCAGATGCCCGACCAACGAGCCGGCGAAGGCGACGATGCGCTGCGCGATGCCGCCGCGCACCATCAGGTCGCCGGCGTAGATGAAGAAGGGGATGGCGAGAAGCGTGAAGACGTTCATGCCTGAATTCATCTGCTGGAAGATGACCAGCGGCGGCAGGCCCATATAGGCGATCGTCGCGAAGCTGGCGGCGCCCAGGCAGAAGGCGATCGGCGTGCCGATCAGCATGAGCAGCGTGAAGACGCCGAAGAGGATGAGCGAGGCCATCTAGACTTCCTTCACTTCGCTGATCGACGGGACCTCGTCCTGTTCGTGCAAATCCTTGTCGACGTCCACCCCGGACCAGCGCAGCACGAGGCGTTCGAGCGAGAAGAGTGCGATCAGTGCTCCGCCGGCCGCGAGCGGCAAATAGCGGAAGGCGCCGGATATGCCGAGCGCCGGCATGACCTCGCTCCATTGGAGGCGCATCAGCGCGATGCCGTACCAGACCATGCCGAAAGCGAAGGCGAGGACGACGACGTCGGATATGGAGCGCAGTATCTTCTTGCTGCCGGGCGGCAGGACATAGAGCAGCACGTCGAAGCCGAGATGATAGTTCTCGCGCACGCCGACGGCAGCGCCGAGGAAGATGAACCAGCTCATGATGAGGATGGCGGTGAGCTCGGTCCATGCATTGCTGTGGTTGAGCACATAGCGCAGGAACACCTGCCACAGCACGATCACCGACATGACCACAAGCCCCGTCCCGGCGATGTAGAGCGAAGCGGTCGACACGGCCGAAAGCGTCCGGCCTATCACGCCCGGCTCCGCCGGGCGGTCAGGCGCAGGCGCGCCGTCTATGCTGATTGGTCCCTGCATGTCGGGTTCCTCCGCGATCGGAGAGGCCGCAGCAACGCCACGGCCTCTTCGGGCGTGCCTATTTCACCGCCTGGATGCGGGCGACGAGGTCTTTGAGTTCCGGCGTGTTGACGTATTTCTCGTAGACCGGCTTCATCGCGTCGATGAAAGGCTGCTTGTCCGGCGTGGTGATCTGCGAGCCGGCGTCCTCGACGATCTTGCGCGATTCGGCGACGCGGGCGTCCCACAGCTCCCACTGCTTCTCCATGGACTCCTTGCCGGCCTGCTTGAAGATCGCCTTGTCCTCGTCGCTGAGCTTGTCCCACGACGTCTTCGACATGACGAACACTTCCGGCACGATGGTGTGCTCGTCGAGCGAGAAGTTTTTGGCGACCTCGAAATGCTTGGCCGACTCGTAGCTCGGGAAGTTGTTCTCGGCGCCGTCGATGACGCCCGTCTCGATCGAGGAATAGACCTCGCCATAGGGCATCGGCGTCGCGGTCGCGCCAAGCGCGGCGACCATGTCGACGAAGACGTCAGACTGGATGACGCGGAACTTCAGCCCTGCCAGATCGCCGATCGCGTTGACCGGCTTCTTGGAGTTGTAGAAGGAGCGCGCACCGCCGTCATAGAAGGCGATGACGACCACGCCGTGCTGCTCGAAACCGGCCGCGATCTCATCGCCGATCTCGCTCGCCATCACCTTGCGGGCGTGGTCCGGCGAGGTGAAAAGGTAGGGCAGCGACGGGATCATGGTCAGCGGCACCAGGCTGTTCCACGGCGCCATGGAGACACGGTTGAGATCGATGACGCCGGAGCGCACCTGCTCGATCGTGTCGGCCTCCTGGCCGAGTTGGGCCGAGTGATAGACCTCTACCGAATAGCGGCCGTCGGTCCGTTCCTTGATCAGCTCGCCGAAATACTTCACCGCCTCGACGGTCGGATAGCCGTCAGGATGGGTGTCCGACGAACGCAGCACCGTCTGTGCCAATGCAGTGCCGGTCATCAATGCGGCGGCAAGCAGCGTCGCGCCTGCCAGTCTCGTGAAATGCAACATGGTCTCCTCCCGTTTGCATGTCGGGCGCTATCGCCCACTCAAAGCCGGTACGCCTTCTTCGCCAGCGTATAGGCCAGTTCCTGCGCAAGCTCGTGCGCCTCATCTTCCCTCAGTCGATGTTCCGAGACGAGGCGCGCGAGGAATGCGCAATCGACCCGGCGCGCCACGACGTGGCGGGCCGGTATGGATGGAAAAGCTCTGGTGTCGTCGTTGAAGCCGACCGTGTTGTAGAAGCCGGCGGTCTCGGTCGCCAGCTCGCGGAAGCGCCGCATGCCCTCGGGGCTGTCGTGGAACCACCAAGGCGGCCCGAGCTTCAGCGATGGATAGACCCCGGCCAACGGCGCCAGCTCGCGCGCATAAACGCTCTCATCGAGGGTGAAGAGGATGATCGACAGCCGCGAATCGGTGCCCACCGCAT
>JAEYXI010000340.1 GCA_023428515.1 Pseudomonadota bacterium
CTCGAAGGCCATCGTCTCGCGATCCGCGCCCGCGGTCTTCTCGAGGTCCGTCACCAGAACCAGGTTCTCGATGCGGATGCCGTACGCGCCCTCTTTGTAATAGCCGGGCTCGTTGGAGATGATCATCCCCGGCTCGATCACCACCATCCCGGCGCGCGAGATCGACTGCGGACCTTCATGCACCGAGAGATAGCTTCCGATGCCGTGCCCCGTGCCGTGGTCGTAGTCGAGCCCCGCGTCCCATAGCGCGCGGCGCGCGAACGGGTCGAGGTCGATGCCGCGCGTGCCCTTCGGAAAGCGCGCCGAGGCGATGCCGATATGGCCTTTCAGCACGCGCGTGAAGCGGTCGCGCATCTCTGCCGAAGGTTTGCCGATGGCGACCGTGCGCGTGATGTCGGTCGTTCCGTCGAGATACTGCGCGCCGCTATCGATGAGGAATAGCTCGCCCGCCTTCAGCTTGCGATTGGTCGCCTCCGTGACGCGATAGTGCACGATGGCCCCGTTGGGCCCGCTGCCCGATATCGTATCGAAGGAAATCTCGCGCAACTGGTTGGTCGCGCGCCGGAACCCCTCCAGCTTGCGCACCGCCTCGATCTCATCGATGCCGCCGGGCGCCGCAGAATCGAGCCATGCGAGAAACCGCGTGACAGCCACGCCGTCGCGAAGGTGCGCAGCGCGCGAGCCTTTGATCTCCGCCGTGTTCTTGATCGCCTTCAGCGCAATCGTCGGATCGGCCCCGCGCGCGATCTTCTTTGCGCCGCCGAGTGCCCGCGCCAGCGAGAAGCCGGCCATATTGGGATCGAGGCGCACGCGTTTACCCGATTGGCGCATCGCCTTCAAACGTTCATCGAGCGCCTTCGGCGGCGAAATCTTCGCGAACGCTTCGAGATGCGAACGCGCCGCCGCGTCGAGTTTCTCTGCAGCGATGAACAGCTCCGGCTTGCCCGTCGCGGGAATGACCGCAAAGGCGAGTGCGACCGGCGTGTGTGGAATATCCGAGCCGCGGATGTTGAAAGTCCACGCCACGCTGTCACTCAGCGTCAGCACGACGGCATCCTGCTTGTCGGTTTTGAGGCGCTTCTGGATGTCCGCGATTTTGTCCTGCGCCGAACGCCCCGCATACTTCTGCGGGTGCACGAAGATCGGATCCTGCGGTGCCGCCGGACGCTCGGCGCCCCACACGCGATCGACGAGATTGCGCGTCGTCGGTACGAGCTTGATGCCCTCGCCGCCGAGCGCCGCCTCGAGCCGCTCCACTTCGCTGATGGTGTGCAGCTTCGGATCGAACCCGACGCGCGCCTCCCGCGGCAGATGCTCCGACAGCCACGCCCCGATGGCTGCGCGCGGCACGAGCGAAGCTTCGATGAGGCCCGGCTCGAGCTCGGCGCGCGCCTGCACGGTGTAGCGGCCGTCGACGAAAAGACCGGCGTGCCGCCGCGTCACGGCGACCAGTCCGGCGCTGCCGGAAAAGCCGGTGAGCCATTTGAGGCGTTCCGAGCCCGGCGCCACATACTCACCCTGATGCTCATCGCCGCGTGGCAGCAGCAGCGCCTGAAGACCCTCGTCGGCGAGGAGCGCGCGCAGCCGCTTGATCCGCTCCGGGATCGCGGAAGCATCGGACGGTGCATCGAATGTCTGGAACATGCGGAGAACCCCTGGTTGGGCCGGTTAGACGCGCTTGACGAGCGTGAGCGTGGACCAGCCATCGTAGCGCCGGTGTGCTCGAAGCGCGAAGCCTTGCGCCCGGTAGGCGGAAAGCACCCGCGGCGCCTCGCGCGTCAGCAGGCCCGAGAGAACGACCACCGCACCGGGCAACGCGGCGTCGCGTATGTCGGGCGCCAGCGAGACCAGCGGCTCCGCCAGGATGTTGGCCACGATCAGATCGAACGGTGCAGCCTTGCGGATCGAAGGTGCCGACAGTCCCGCGCCGGAGACGAACGCGATGCGGCCCGCGACGCGGTTCACGGCAGCGTTCTCCCGCGCGACGACCACCGATTGCGGATCGATGTCGACGCCGTGGAGCACGGCGCGCGGCCACGCCCGCGCCGCTGCGATGGCGAGCACGCCCGATCCGCAGCCGAGGTCGAGGATGTTTCGAAAGCGCCGCGCGGCGCTGAGCTGGTCGAGCGCGATCAGACAGCCGAAGGTCGTCGCGTGATGTGCCGTCCCGAAGGCCTCGCCCGCTTCGATCAGGATCGCGTTCGGCCCCTGCGGCACGCGGTTCCGATCATGGCTGCCGTGCACCGTGAACCGCGACGCGCGCACCGGCGGCAGGGCGGCCTGCGAGAGCGCAACCCAGTTGAGATCCGGGATGGTATCAGTCTGGAACTGCGGCATGGCCTCGCCGAGCAGCGCTTCGAGCTCGGCCGCGAGCGCGAGCGGATCGCGCGGTTCGGAGAAATAGGCCTCGATGCGCCAGAGCGGGACGGATGCACCGCCGGCCGGCTTGTCTTCGAATACGGTGAGCGCATCCGGGGATGGTTCGAGCAGATCTTGCAGCGCGCCGGTGATACGCATCGCACGCCCGCGGTCGTCCACCTCGGCGATCAGTTTTTGAGGGGTCATGATGTCCGTTCGAGATCAGCCCAATGGGAACCGGCCGGAGGGCCGGAGGCGCGGGACAATAGCGCAAGGCCGTGGGCGGCGTCAGGTTTGTTGATGGGTCGCAGGTGCGTCTGCGGGGGATTCCCCGGCCGCGGAAGCCGGAACGGCGGGCTCCTCCGCTGACGCGGCCTCGTCGGAGGGG
>JAEYXI010000382.1 GCA_023428515.1 Pseudomonadota bacterium
GCGCGGCGATCTGCGCATCTCGCTTGCCGTCGGCCGCGCCCTGCTGCGTGCCCACCCCTATCCGGCCGAAAGCCTCTAGACGGAAGAATGGCTCCTCCGCTCCTGACGCTGGACGGCATAGTGCTGACCTTTGGCGGCACGCCCCTGCTCGACGGCGCCGAACTTTCCGTTTCGACCGGCGACCGCATAGCCTTGGTCGGCCGCAACGGCTCCGGCAAGTCGACGCTGCTGAAAATCGCCGCCGGGCTGATCGAGCCACAGGACGGCAAGGTCTTCCGACACCCATCCGCGACCGTGCGCTACCTGCCGCAGATGCCGGATATGGACGGTTTTGCCAATGTCCGCGCCTATGTCGAGGCGGGGCTTGGGCCTGCCGACGATCCGCACCGCGCGACCTACCTGCTCGACCACCTGGGGCTGACCGGCGACGAGAAGCCGGATGAACTGTCCGGCGGCGAAGCGCGAAGGGCAGCACTTGCCCGGGTCATGGCGCCCGAGCCGGACATATTGCTGCTCGACGAGCCGACCAACCATCTCGACCTCCAGGTCATCGAATGGCTGGAAGACGAACTCAGCCGCTCATCATCGGCCCTCGTCCTCATCTCCCACGACCGCCGCTTCCTCGAACGGGTCAGCCGGGCGACGGTCTGGCTCGACCGCGGCCAGACGCGGCGACTGGACAAGGGCTTTGCGCATTTCGAGGAATGGCGGGACGCTATCCTCGAGGAAGAGGAGCGCGAGCAGCACAAGCTCGGCCGCCAGATCGTGCGCGAGGAGCACTGGCTACGCTACGGCGTGACGGCGCGGCGCAAGCGCAACATGCGCCGGCTCGGCGAATTGCAGGCGATGCGCAAGAAGTTTCGCGGCCATCGCGGCGCCGAAGGCGTCGCGACCATGACAGCGAGCGACGCCGCCGAATCCGGCAAGCTGGTGATCGAGGCGAAGTCCATCTCCAAGAGTTTTGGCGATCTTACCGTCGTCAAGGACTTCTCGACCCGCATTCAGCGCGGCGACAGGATTGGCCTCGTCGGCCCGAATGGCGCCGGCAAGACGACATTGCTGAAGATGCTGACCGGAGAACTCGAGCCAGATTCCGGCACGGTGCGGCTCGGCGTCAATCTTGAGATCGCGACCCTCGACCAGAAACGTGCGGCGGTGGATCCGAATGAAACGCTCGCGCATTTCCTGACCGATGGGCGCGGCGAGACCCTCGTGGTCAATGGCGAAGAGCGCCATGTCGTCTCCTACATGAAGGATTTTCTGTTCAAGGCGGAGGCTGCGCGCACGCCGGTGCGGGAACTGTCCGGCGGCGAAAGGGCGCGGCTGATCCTGGCGCGCGTGCTGTCGCGGCCGGCCAATCTTCTGGTGCTCGACGAGCCGACCAACGATCTCGACATGGAGACGCTGGAACTGCTGCAGGAACTGGTCGCCGGCTTTCCCGGCACGGTGCTCCTCGTCAGCCACGACCGCGATTTCCTCGACCGCACGGTCACCAGCGTCATCGCGCCGGACGGAGGCGGCCGTTGGGTCGAATATGCGGGCGGCTATTCGGACATGCTGGCCCAGCGCGGCGGAAGCAGGCTGGAAGACCGCAAGGCTGCCAGGAGCCAGGACGCCCCCTCGGCCAAACCTGCTCAGGAGGTAGCCCCCCAGCCAAAAGCGCCGGCGAAAAAACTGTCCTACAAGCAGAAATTCGCGCTGGAGACGCTGCCCAGCAAGATGGCGGCCGTATCGGCCTCGATTTCGACCCTGGAAAACCAGCTCGCCGACCCGGCCTTCTACGAGAAGAACCCTGCATCCTTCGCCAAGACCATCGCCGCGCTCGACAAGGAGCGGCAGTCGCTGACGGCGATGGAAGAGGAATGGCTGGAACTCGAAATGCTCCGAGAAGAGCTCGAAGGCTAGGCCATCAACCCGGGGTGGTCGCAGCCGAACCCGCTTCCGCAGCAGACCAGGCCTTCAGCGCCTCGTCGAACACCTTGTCGCCGGGAATACCCTTTTCCATGGTGAAGAGGGCGCGGCGGCCGGATTTGTAGACGACCGGAATGTCGATCCAGCTCTGGCGGCGCAGCAGTGTGAGATTCGCGTCGGTCTCGGCCTTGCTGTCGTTCAGCGCCACGAGGAAGAACCCGTCCGCGATCTTTGCCGGAATACCGATGAGTGGGTTGCCCGCCTCCTGCTCGGAACCCTTCAGCGCCACGCGCAGGATGTTGTCGATGCCGCCGCCCGGGAAGCCTTCCGGTGTCAGGAAGATCATCTCGATGATGTGGCTGGCCGGCAGCGACTGGTCGGCATTACGCTTGATCGTCATGCGCAGTTGCACGTTCTTGCCCGGAATAGTGGCCTCGGCGCGAATCGCCGGCTCGGGCGGCAGATTGTTGCCCGGCGATTCCTGAACCAGCGACCCGACGATCGAGCCGGGCTCAGCCGAACCTTCGGAACCGCTGGTGCGCTCCTCGTAGAAGATCGCCTTCTGGCCGACGGCGAGCGCCGGATCGGACCCTGCTGCAGCGCCTTCCGTCGCGCCGGGAATGGCTTCTTCGCCCGACGCGGGCGTTTCACCCGGTTGCGCTGCGATCGGCGGCGTCGTGCCCTGAGGTTGCGTCAACGTGGCGACAGAGGTGCCCTCGCCTATGGTCGCCCCACCATTGGCGGGGCCGGGATCGGTCTCTGTACCCTCGGGCGTAAGCCGCTGAGTGAACTTCGGGGCTTCGTTGGTTTCCGCGGCCGGAGCTTCCGCCGCCGGCGTCTCCGCTGCAGGCTCCGTCACGAGAGGCGTGGTCACCACCTCCTTGGAACCGCCACCGAAGCCCAGCATGTCGCCAAAGGCATCGCGGTTCAGCCATATGCCGTAGCCGCCGCCCGCAATGACCGCGAGCATCACCGCCGCCACCAGCAACGGTCCGTAGCTGCGCTTGCGCGTGGCGTCCGGTCGCTGCCGCACATATTCCTCGGGCGCATCGTCATCGCCAAGGTCGACAGGAGTTGCTGCAGCCGGAGCGGCAGGCGCTTGCGGGCGAACCGGCGCCGAAGGCGGCGGCGCTGGCTGCCTAGGGGCCGGCGCTGGCTGCCTCGGGGGCGGTGCTGCGGGTCGCGGCGCCGCCGGTGTCGGCGTGGCCTTCGGCCAGGCGCCGGTTTTCACGGTCGGCTGCTCCAAAGCCTTGGGCTGCGGGTTCTTCAGAGAGGCGAAGACATCCTCGAGCTCGGCCAGCGGATCGGAATTTGCGGCGTAGTCCTTCTCGACCGAGGCAATAGCGTCCTCAAGCGCCCGGCGCTGACGCTCGGCGACACTCGGGGGCGGCGGCGGATTGATCGCTGCAAGCTTGGCCGCAACGGTCGCGCGCGCCTTCTCGTAGACGCGCTCGCGCGTCGCCGGGGTGGTTTCTCCCATCCCGTCGAGCGTCTTCTTAAGAACCGCTACGAAATCTGCCATACTGTTCGACCTATAAGCTGGTTCCCGGCAAGCGTTAAGTCCTTGAACGCATTATATACCGGAAGCCCATTAACTAATCTTCAAACGGGTCCGTCACAAGTATCGAGTCGTCCCGCTCCGGGCTGGTGGAGAG
>JAEYXI010000433.1 GCA_023428515.1 Pseudomonadota bacterium
GTCTGCCATCGTCACCTATGAATTCGAGAACGTGCCGGTCGCCGCGGCCAGCCGGCTGGCGCGCGACGTCTCCGTCTTCCCGCCGCCCAGGGCACTCGAAGTCAGCCAGGATCGGCTGGTGGAAAAGCGCTTCCTGAACGGCATCGGCATTTCCACAGCCGAATTTCTTCCTGTGGACAACGATGCCGATCTCGCCGCGGCCCTTTCAGACTTTGGCGGCAGCGGCGTGCTGAAGACTTGCCGCATGGGCTACGACGGCAAGGGCCAGCGCCTCTTCCGCGGTTTCGACGGCGACCCGGACGGCATCCATGCGGCGATGGGCGGCGTGTCGCTCATCCTGGAATCGCTGGTGCCGTTCGAACGCGAGATCTCCATCATCGCCGCGCGCGGCAGGGACGGATCGCTCGCCGCCTACGATCCGGCCGAGAACGTCCACCGCGACGGCATACTGCACACCTCCACCGTGCCTGCGGCAATCTCCCCGGCGACCGCCGAGCTTGCACGCCGCAGCGCCTTCGCCATCCTCGAAGCGCTGGGCTATGTCGGCGTCATCGGCGTCGAGTTCTTCGCGCTCGGCGACGGCGCGCTTCTGGTCAACGAGATCGCGCCGCGTGTCCATAATTCCGGTCACTGGACCGAGGCAGCCTGCGCGGTCTCGCAGTTCGAGCAGCATATCCGGGCTGTCGCCGGCCTGCCGCTAGGCGATACCGGCCGCCACTCCGATTGCGTGATGGAGAATCTGATCGGCGACGACGTGGGACGCGCGCCAGTCCTGCTTGCCGAGCCGGATCTGGTGCTTCACCTCTACGGCAAGGCCGAGGCCCGCCCCGGCCGCAAGATGGGCCACTTCACGCGCCTAAGCCCTCGCGGCTGACCTATTCCGCAGGCACCGGGCAGCTCATGTCGCCTTCCTCGCAGTTCAGATAACCAGAGAGTTGCTCCGCCCTCGCGGCCGTCAATCCGGCGAGGCACTGCGACAGCAGCATCGGATAGATCGACCCGCCCTTGCTGTCATTGGTCGAGAAGGCGCACTCGGCGTCGCGAAAGGCAATCCAATCGCGTTGCGACTTCTGCAGGAGCTTCTTGCCCTCGGCGTCGTCGGCCAGGCGCTTGACGATCTCCCTATATGCTTTGTTGAGCTTTGCATCTTCCGACTTGTAGCCGGCGTCGGCGCAGATATTCATGCCCGCCTGGCTTTCGTCGGCGGGATCGCATCCCTGCGCCAGCGCTTTGCCGGATAGGCCGGCAACTGCAAGGATGAAGGCCAGAAGGATCGCGCGCATCTTGTTTCTCCAGTGAAGACATGAGGTTACGGTCCCACTGCCGCACCGGCAAGCGTTCGTCGAAGCCAGGCCGCAGCGGTTGACACGGGCGATACTCCTCGTTTATGAGCCTGTCACAAATTCCGGCGCGCTCTTGGGCGCGCTTTTTATGTTCGGCCCGGATGGGCCCATTCGACAGGCCAGACCCATGAAGATCAAGAATTCGCTCAAGGCCCTCAAGGCCCGCCACCGCGACAACCAGCTTGTTCGTCGCAAGGGCCGCATCTACCTGATCAACAAGACCGCCCCGCGCTTCAAGGCGCGCCAGGGCTGATCCTGTTGGTCGCCGGCTGCGACGCCCACACGAAAAATTCAATTTGACGTTTCCATGCGCGGGAATAGATTCTCGCGCATGCGGATTCTTTCTGCCTTCTGCGCCGCTGCGCTGACCGCCGCCTCACCGGCCATTGCCGCCGAGCCGAGCGATACTCCCAAGCAACAGACCGCCACGACGACCGAGGTCCGGGCCGGAAACCGTCTCGACGCTCTGTTCGGCCAGCTCAAACGCGAGCGCAACGAGAAGGCCGCCGAGCGCATCGCTTCCCGCATCTCCGAGGAGTGGAGCCACTCCGGCAGCGCTTCCATCGACCTGATGATGACCTGGTCGCAGACGGCGATGGAAAACAAGAAGTTCGACGTCGCCCTCGATTTCCTCGACCAAGTGGTCACCATGGAGCCCGCCTACGCCGAGGGCTGGAACCGCCGCGCTACAGTGCATTTCATGATGCAGAACTATGCCAAGTCGATGGCCGACATCAGCCACACGCTGGAGCTTGAGCCCCGTCATTTCGGCGCGCTGTCCGGTATGGGGCAGATCATGAAGAATACCGGCCGCGACGAACTCGCACTCCAGGCCTGGCAGCGCGTGCTCGATATCTATCCGATGATGCGCAGCGCCCAGAACGAGGTGGCGACGCTGTCCGAGGAACTGGCGGGCGAAGGCATCTGATCGCGGGCCGACCGCGATACCGTTTCGACGTTCTGGAATTCCGCCTGGCCTCCCATGCATCTCCTTGCCACCGCGTTCGCCCTTCTGCTCGCGCTGCTCCTGCTGCTTACCGCCGTCACGCGCGCCAATGCCTGGTTGATCGAGCGACGCCATCCACCCGTCGGCAGCTTCGCCGACGTGGAGGGTGTATGGCTGCACCACGTCCATGTCCCGGCTTCCGGAGAATCGGCGATTCCGCCTGTGGTCTTCATCCACGGGGCGAGCGCCAACCTCAACGACCAGATGATCCCGCTGAGGCCCTTGCTGGAAGGCCGGGCGGAAATGTTGTTCCTCGACCGCCCCGGCCATGGCTGGTCTGGTCGCAGCAAGGGCCACGAGGAACAATTCGAACAGGCCGCCCTGATCGCCGGCCTGATGGACAGGCTGGGCATCGGCCCGGCCATCATTGTCGGCCATTCCTTCGGCGGCTCGATCGCAGCGGCCTTTGCACTCGGCTATCCGGAACGGACGAAGGGCCTGCTCTTCCTCTCGGCCGCTACCCATCCTTGGCCCGGCGGCCGGACGTCTTGGTACTATCACCTGACCATGGTGCCGGTGCTCGGCTGGCTGTTTTCCGAGACCATCGCCGGCCTCGCCGGCTCGACCCGCATCGGGCCAGCCACCACCTGCGTCTTCGCGCCTAATAAGGTACCCGATGGCTATCTGTCGCGCGCGCAGATCCCGCTGGTGCTCCGGCCGCGGGCGTTCCGGGCCAACGCTGCCGACGTCGACGGCCTTTACCGTTTCTCGCTCGCCAACGCCCCGCGCTATCCGGACATCACCGCGCCGACGGTGGTAATCTCAGGCGATGCCGATACGGTGGTCTACGAGGAGGTCCATTCGCTCGGCCTGGCGCGCGACATTGCCGGCGCGGAGTTCGTCTGGATCAGGAATCTCGGCCACAAGCCGGATTGGATCGCGCCAGACCTCGTCGTCTCGGCGATCGAGAAACTTGGCGGTCAGCCCCACGACCTTCAGGCGATGGGCAAGGCAGTCGAAGCCCGCATCGCCGGCGACCGCTTCGGCGCCGGCTGCGAGGCGACGGCCGATCCTACCGCGGAGCGTTCTGCGGTGTGATCTTGCCGCGTTCGGGATCGACCGACCCTTCGTTGATGCCGATATAGGCGATGCGCAGCATGTTGGTGGAGCCCGGTGTCCTCAAGGGCACGCCGGCCGTGATGATGATGCGGTCGCCCTTCTTGCCGAAATTCTCCTCATGCGCGATGCGGCAGGCGCGGTCGACCATGTCGTCGAGGTCGGCGGCATCGGGCGAGACGACGCAATGCGTGCCCCAGAGCAGCGACATGCGCCGCGCCGTGTTGAGGATCGGCGACAGCGCGATGATCGGCACCTGCGGCCGCTCGCGCGCGGCCCGCAGGCCGGTCGTACCCGAAGCCGTGTAGGTGACGATGGCCGACAATTTCAGCGTCTCGGCGATCTCGCGCGCCGCCAGCGATATCGCGTCAGCGCCGGTCGCCTCCGGTTCGGAGCGTTGTGCGTTGATGATGCCGGCATAGAGCGGATCGGCTTCGACCTTCGTGGCGATCTTGTTCATCATCGCCACTGCCTCGACCGGATAGGCGCCGGCCGCCGATTCCGCCGACAGCATGATCGCGTCGGCGCCTTCGAAGACGGCGATCGACACATCAGACACTTCCGCGCGGGTCGGCACCGGTGCGGAGATCATCGATTCCAGCATCTGCGTCGCCACCACCACCGGCTTGCCGGCGCGGCGTGCGGCGCGCGTGATCTGCTTCTGGATGCCGGGCACGGCTTCCGGTGGCATCTCGACGCCGAGGTCGCCGCGCGCCACCATGATGCCGTCGCTGAGGTCCACCAGCTCCGCCAGGTGCTCGACCGCGGCCGGCTTCTCGATCTTCGATAGCAGCGCGGCGCGCCCGCCGATCAGCTTGCGCGCCTCGGCCACATCCTCCGGCCGCTGCACGAA
>JAEYXI010000644.1 GCA_023428515.1 Pseudomonadota bacterium
ACTCCGGTTTGCTTCGCAAACCACCTCTCCCCCGATCAACGGGGGAGAGGAAAGCCGGTCGGCGCGATCTGGCCCCTTTCCTCTCCCCCACGAAGTGGGGGAGAGGTGGCTCGCCGAAGGCGAGACGGAGTGGGGGTACATGCTCGCGAAGCCATATGCGATTGCCGTGCCGTAAGCGGCGAGAAGGGTCGTTCACGCTGGAGCCCGCATGACGAACCCTTCTCCGGACTCACCCCCCATCCTCTCGGTGAACAACATCGAGGTGATCTACGACCACGTCATCCTGGTGCTGAAGGGCGTCTCGCTCACCGTGCCGAAGGGCGGCATCACCGCGCTGCTTGGCGCCAACGGGGCGGGGAAGACGACGACGCTGAAGGCGATCTCCAACCTCTTGCGGACCGAGCGGGGCGAGGTGACGAAAGGCTCGATCGTCTTCGACGGCCACCAGGTGCAGGCGCTGTCGCCCGACGACCTGGTCAAGCGAGGCTGCATCCAGGTGCTGGAGGGGCGGCGCTGCTTCGGGCATCTCTCCGTCGAGGACAATCTGCTCGCGGGAGCCTTCACCCGGACGGACGGCGCGGCCGCCATTCGCGCCGACCTCGAACTCGTCTACGACTATTTCCCGCGGCTGAAGCTTCGCCGAGGGAGCATGGCCGGCTACACTTCCGGCGGCGAGCAGCAGATGGTGGCGATCGGCCGCGCCCTGATGTCGCGACCGAAGATGATCCTGCTCGACGAGCCGTCCATGGGGCTCGCGCCGCAACTGGTCGAGGAGATCTTCCGGATCGTGGAAAAGCTCAACCGGGAGCAGGGGGTCTCCTTCCTGCTCGCCGAGCAGAACACCAACATCGCGCTCAGCTTCGCCAGATACGGCTATATACTGGAATCCGGCCGCGTCGTGCTCGACGGCGAGGCCGGCGCGCTGCGTGAGAACGAGGACGTGAAAGAGTTCTACCTGGGCATCGCCGCCGAGGGCCGGAAGTCGTTCCGGGACGTCAAGCATTACAAGCGGCGCAAGCGTTGGCTGGCCTGAATCGATTTGACAGTCTTTCTCGGCCGGCGCGGCAATTCTTGCCATTGCCCTCGGCTATGCTTTTCGATATGTGCGCTGCATAGCTATCCGGAGGGAACTACATGGCCGATCACTCGCCGACCGGACCCGTCGAAACGGGCGCGCAGATGGACTACCCGGAGCACGAGAAGACCTACTCGGCCTTCATCGCGCTCGCGAAATACGGGTCGCTGTTCTGCGCGGCGCTGCTCGTGGCCATGGCCTTCGGTTTCTTCACCACTGCCGGCTTCTTCTCCTCGACGATCCTCCTGATCCTGATCTGCGCCGTCGGCTGGTTCCTCCTCCGCTAGCACTCGGATTATTCCATCCATCGCGCGGCCGTTGCACGGCTGCCGGTTAACGTTGGGTAAGGCTTCGGCCCGAAAGGATCTGCGGTGGGACAGGTAGCATTCATCCCCAGGGAAATTGAGGCGGGAGAGCCGCGTGTTGCGGCCTCGCCCGAGACGGTGAAGCGGCTCGTGGGCCTGGGCTTCGACGTGATCGTCGAGGCAGGCGCGGGGCTGGGTTCGCGCATCGTCGACGAGGAATTCACCAAGGCCGGCGGCACGATTGGCAAGGCCGCGGATGCAGGCCGCGCCGACCTCGTGCTGAAGGTCCGCCGTCCGACCGAGGCCGAGCTCAAGGGCTACAAATCGGGTGCGGCGGTCATCGCCACCATGGACCCCTACGGCAACGACGCGGCGGTGGCTGCACTCGCCAGGGCAGGGGTGTCTGCCTTCGCCATGGAGTTCATGCCGCGCATCTCTCGCGCGCAGGTGATGGACGTACTGTCCTCGCAAGCCAACCTCGCCGGCTATCAGGCGGTCATCGACGCCACGGCCGAATATGACCGCGCCCTGCCGATGATGATGACGGCTGCGGGCACCGTGCCGGCGGCGAAAGTGTTCGTCATGGGCGCCGGTGTCGCCGGCTTGCAGGCAATCGCCACCGCCAGGCGCTTGGGCGCGGTGGTCACCGCCACCGACGTGCGCCCCGCCGCCAAGGAACAGGTCGCCTCGCTCGGCGCGAAATTCGTGGCGGTCGAGGACGAGGAGTTCAAGGCGGCCGAGACCGCCGGCGGCTACGCCAAGGAGATGTCCAAGGAATACCAGGCGAAGCAGGCGGCGCTGGTTGCCGACCACATCGCCAAGCAGGACATCGTCATCACCACGGCGCTGATCCCCGGCCGCCCGGCGCCGAAGCTGGTATCGGCGGCGATGGTCGCCTCGATGAAGCCGGGCTCCGTGCTGGTCGACCTCGCTGTCGAGCGCGGCGGTAATGTCGAGGGTGCTCAACCCGGCAAGGTCGTGACCACGGCGAACGGCGTGAAGATCGTCGGCCATCTCAACGTGCCCGGCCGCGTAGCGGCGAGTGCCTCGCTGCTCTACGCCAAGAACCTCTATGCCTTCGTCGAGACGATGGTGGACAAGAACACCAAGACCTTCGCCATCAACCGCGAGGACGAGCTGGTCAAGGCGACCATGCTTACCGACGCTGGCCAAATCGTGCATCCGAACTTCGCCAACGTCCCGCTGACGGCTGCCGCCGAAAAGCCGAAGCCGATCGTGCCCGGACAGAATCGCGGCGACGACCCGGCGACTGATAGTGGTGGCGCGTCTGTTAAGGCCGAGCCGAAGAAACCGGCCGCCAGAAAATCCAAGAAGGCGGAAAAACCGGCATCGGGGGGAGACGCGTGATGGAAAAGACCGCGCTTGAACAGGCGCTCGACCAACTCGAGCAGGCGATCGGCACTGCCCGCGCCGCGCTCGCCAATGTCGAAGGCGGGGCTGCTGCGGCAGGTGACGCCGCGCACGCGATTTCCGGCGGCGTGATCGATCCCTTCGTTTTCCGCTTCGCCATCTTCGTGCTGGCGATCTTCGTCGGCTATTATGTCGGCTGGTCGGTGACGCCCGCGCTGCACACGCCGCTGATGGCCGTCACCAACGCCATCTCCTCGGTCATCGTGGTCGGCGCTTTGCTGGCAGTCGGCATCTCGGCCTCCGGGCTTGCCACCGGCTTCGGCTTCGTCGCGCTGGTGCTGGTCTCGGTGAACATCTTCGGCGGCTTCCTGGTCACCCAGCGCATGCTCGCCATGTACAAGAAGAAGGAGAAGTGACGTGAACGCTAACGTCGCCTCCTTCCTCTACCTCGTCTCCGGCATCCTGTTCATCCTGGCGCTGAGGGGCCTGTCGCACCCGACGACCTCCAGGCAGGGCAACCTCTACGGCATGATCGGCATGGCGATCGCCATCGCCACCACGCTGGCGCTCGCCACCCCGACGCCGACAGGCTTCGGCCTCATCGCGCTCGGTCTGGTGATCGGCGGCGGCGTGGGCGCCATAACGGCGCGCCGCATCGCCATGACCTCGATGCCGCAGCTCGTCGCAGCCTTCCACAGCCTCGTCGGCCTTGCCGCCGTCATGGTCGCGGCCGCGGCCATGTACGCCCCTGCAAGCTTCGGCATCGGCACGCCTGGCGACATACACGGCCAGGCGCTGGTCGAGATGAGCCTTGGCGTCGCCATCGGCGCAATCACCTTCACCGGCTCGGTCATCGCCTTCCTGAAGCTCGACGGCCGCATGTCCGGCAAGCCGATCATGCTGCCCGGCCGCCATGTCCTCAACGCGGCTCTTGGCATCGCCCTGGTCGTGCTGATCGTGATGCTGGTCTCGACCGAGAGCTTCACTATCTTCTGGCTGATCGTCGCCGCCTCGCTGCTGCTCGGCGTGCTGCTGATTATCCCGATCGGCGGCGCCGACATGCCGGTGGTCGTGTCGATGCTGAACAGCTACTCCGGCTGGGCCGCTGCCGCGCTCGGCTTCACGCTCGGCAACCTCGCGCTGATCATCACCGGCGCGCTGGTCGGCTCCTCGGGTGCGATCCTGTCCTACATCATGTGCAAGGGCATGAACCGCTCCTTCATCTCCGTCATCCTCGGCGGCTTCGGCGGCGAGACCTCTGCGGCGGTCGATGACGGCATCCAGCGCACGGTCAAGCAGGGCTCGGCCGACGACGCCGCCTACCTGATGGCCAACGCGCAGAAGGTCATCATCGTGCCAGGCTACGGCATGGCGGTCGCCCAGGCCCAGCATGCGCTGCGCGAAATGGCCGACAAGCTGAAAGCCAAGGGCGTCGAAGTGAAATACGCGATCCATCCGGTCGCGGGCCGCATGCCCGGCCACATGAACGTGCTGCTGGCCGAAGCCAACGTGCCCTATGACGAGGTGTTCGAGCTCGAGGACATCAACTCCGAGTTCGCGCAGGCCGACGTTGCCTATGTCATTGGCGCCAACGATGTGACGAATCCGTCGGCCCGCGACGACAAGTCGTCGCCGATCTACGGCATGCCGATCCTCGACGTCGACAAGGCGCGCACCTGCCTCTTCGTCAAGCGCTCGCTGGGCTCCGGCTATGCCGGCATCGACAACACGCTGTTCTACAAGGACGGCACCATGATGCTGCTCGGCGACGCCAAGAAGATGACGGAGAGTATCGTCAAGGCCATGTAGGCTTGGCGATGTAGGACTGGCGAGACAAGCCGACGGCCGCCGAGGCAGGTCCGGCA
>JAEYXI010000520.1 GCA_023428515.1 Pseudomonadota bacterium
GGCGCCACAGGCTCCCGGCTTCGCCGATGTCGTCGAGCGCGTATCCCCTGCCGTCGTCAGCGTCCGTGTCAAGGCCAAGATCGAGCCTGCTTCCGACTCCGGCGTCCAGATGTTCGGTGGCCAGGGCTTCGAGGATCTGCCCGACGACCATCCGATGAAGCGTTTCTTCAAGGAATTCCGTGGCTGGGGCGATCAGCAGGACGGCCGCCGCTCCGAGCGCCGCCAGCGCCGCGGCGATGACGGTCCGCGCCCGGTTGCGCAGGGTTCGGGCTTCTTCATCTCCGAGGACGGCTATGTCGTCACCAACAACCATGTCGTCGAAGGCGGCGCGGTGTTCACCGTCGTCACCGACAGCGGCAAGGAACTCGACGCGAAGCTCGTCGGCACCGATCCCCGCACCGACCTGGCCGTGCTGAAGGCTGAGCCGGATGGCGAGAAGTTCACCTATGTCGACTTCGCCGATGACGGCAAGGTCCGCGTCGGTGACTGGGTCGTCGCGGTCGGCAATCCGTTCGGCCTTGGCGGCACGGTGACCGCCGGTATCGTCTCGGCTCGCGGCCGCGACATCGGCGCCGGCCCGTATGACGACTTCCTGCAGATCGACGCGGCCGTGAACCGCGGCAACTCGGGTGGTCCGGCCTTCAACCTCAGCGGCCAGGTCGTCGGCGTCAACACGGCGATCTTCTCGCCGTCGGGCGGCAATGTCGGCATCGCATTCGCCATCCCTGCCTCGACCGCCCGCCAGGTGGTCCAGGACCTGATCAAGGACGGCGCGGTGCAGCGCGGCTGGCTCGGTGTCGAGATTCAGCCGGTGACGCCTGAGATCGCCGATTCGCTGGGCCTGAGCGATGAGAAGGGCGCGCTCGTCTCGAACGCACAGGACGACGGCCCCGCCAAGAAGGCCGGCGTCGTGGCCGGCGACATCATCACCGCCGTCGATGGCAAGGAAGTGACCTCGCCCAAGGAACTCGCACGCCTCATCGCAGCGATCGCGCCCGGCAAGGCCGTGGACGTGACCTTCTGGCGGGACGGCAAGGCCGAAACGGTCAAGGTCGATCTCGGCGAACTGCCGGGTGCGGAAAAGCAGGCGGCGCTCCAGGGCGACGACGAGGCTACGCCTCAGGCCGACCAGCTTGCCGACCTCGGCCTGACGATCACGCCGGCCGATGACGGCAAGGGCGTCGTCGTCACCGATGTCGATCCGGGTAGCGATGCGGCCGATCGTGGGCTTCAGGCAGGCGACGTGATCACCAACGTCAACTCCAAGCCGATCACGGGCGGCACCGACATCGAGAAGGCAATGGAAGACGCCGCCAAGGCTGGTCGCAAGGCGGTGCTCGTCCAGGTGAGCCGCGACGATGTCAGCCGCTTCGTCACACTGCCCGTCGCGAAGGGCTGAGTGGGCTCCGGGTGGGATGATGGTCCTCCAGTCGTCGTCCCACCTCATTTGCACGTCCGAACATGATCTTTTTTCGAATACCGCGGGGGCGGGATCATGCTTCGACGTTCCGGCCAAGCGTCTCTCCACCCCCTGAGCCGCCGCCGGATTCCGGGTACCCTGCGACTAGTCAGTCATCCGCAGGGCGCTCGGCGGCAGCAGGCCCACCATCGCCTGCTGCCGGAAATCTCTCTCCCAACCTCGTTTTCGCGTATAGAAGTCACATGAAGATTCTCATCGTCGAGGACGATCGCGAGGCCGCCGACTATCTCGAAAAGGCCTTTGCGGAAGCAGGTCACACCGCCCATGTGGCGCGTGACGGCGAAACCGGCTTTGCGCTGGCCGATGCGGGCGACTACGACATCATGGTGGTCGACCGCATGCTGCCTCGCCGCGACGGCCTTTCGCTGATCGCCGGGCTGCGGTCGCGCGGCAATACCACGCCTGTCCTGATTCTCTCCGCCCTGGGCGAGGTCGACGACCGTGTCACCGGCCTTCGCGCCGGCGGCGACGACTATCTGACCAAGCCCTACGCCTTCTCCGAACTGCTTGCCCGCGTCGAGGTGCTGAACCGGCGTGCCAGCTCGAAGGAAGCCGAGACCGTCTACCGGACCGGCGACCTGGAGCTCGACCGCCTTTCGCACACGGTGAAGCGGGCCGGCCGCGAGATCACGTTGCAGCCACGCGAATTCCGCCTGCTCGAATATCTGATGCGGCATGCCGGGCAGGTTGTTACCCGGACCATGCTCCTGGAGAATGTCTGGGACTATCACTTCGACCCGCAGACAAACGTCATAGACGTCCATGTTTCCCGTCTGCGGGGCAAGATCGAGAAGGGTTTCGACAGCCCGATCCTGCATACGGTGCGTGGCGCGGGCTATATGCTGAAGGCAGCCTGATCCATGGCGTTCAGGCTGCCGGCGATCATGAGGACGACGGCCGCCAGGCTTTCCGCGCTTTATTTCATCCTCTTCGCGCTCTGCGCCATAGTGCTCGTCTATTACATGACCTCGCTGTCGGCGAGCATGCTCACCGCGCAGACCATGGAGACGATCAACGAAGAGGTGCAGGGCCTCGACCGCGCCTACCGCCGCGGCGGCTTGCCCTTCCTGGTGCGGGTCGTGGAACAGCGCTCGCGCCAGCCGGGCGCGAACCTCTACCTGATCGCCGATTCCAATGGCCGCATCCTGACCGGCAATGTCGAAAGCCTGGAACCGGGCGTGCTGGAGACGGAAGGCTGGACGGCGCACCCCTTCACCTATCAGCGCTACGGCGAAGGCATCACCGAGCGGCGCGCCCCGAA
>JAEYXI010000662.1 GCA_023428515.1 Pseudomonadota bacterium
TCTCGAACTTGTCGTTGGCGAGCTTCAACAGCGGCGCGCCGACGCGCTCGACCGGCTTGGACACCAGGCGCAGGACGGGATCGGGAAGGATGACAAGCGGCTTGATCGACATGCGCCTCACCTAAGACCTCGAAATAGAAGCGTCAACATCGTCGTTTGTTCTTGTTTTGATCTGGAATGGCCCGCCGAATCGGGTATGCTTCGCCGATGGACCAGCTCACGACCATCCTCTCCGAGCCCGTCGCAAGGCTGGGGGCGACCACGATTACGTTCGGCCAGGCGCTCGCTGCCGGCGCCGCGCTGCTTGGCCTGCTCCTCGTCGCACTGGTCATTGCGCTCTGGCGCTCGTCGCGAGCGCGGGCCACGGCGGCCGGCGAAGCTGCCGAGCGCGCCCGAGAATCCGAGGCGCAGATGGCGGCGATCGTCCAGGCGCAGGCCGAGATGCAGGGGCGCCTGGGCGCTGTGGCCGAGGTGTTCGGTGCTCGCCAGGCCGAACTCACCCAGTCGATCAGCCAGCGGCTCGACGCCATGACCGGCCGCATCGGCCAGACCATGACCGAGCAGACCAAGTCGACCCACGAATCGCTCGCCAAGCTGCAGGAGCGGCTGGCGGTCATCGACAGCGCGCAAAACAACATCCAGTCGCTTGCCGGCCAGGTCGTCCAATTGCAGGCGATCCTCTCCAACAAGCAGACGCGCGGCGCCTTCGGCCAGTCGCGCATGGAGGCGATCGTCGCCGACGGCCTGCCGCACGGCGCCTACGAATTCCAGGCGACGCTCTCGAACAACAACCGGCCGGACTGCCTGATCCGCATGCCGAACGACGCGCCGCAGTTGTTGATCGATGCGAAGTTCCCGCTGGAATCCTGGAACGCGATCCGCAACGCAGCCAACGAGACGGAGACCGCTCGCGCGGCGCAGCTCTGCCGGCGCGACATCGAGGTCCACATCAGGGCGATCTCGGAAAAATACCTGATCACGGGCGAGACCCAGGATACGGCCTTCATGTTCGTGCCGTCGGAATCGATCTTCGCCGAAATCCACGAGAATTTCGAAGCGGTGGTGCAGAAGGCGCACCGCGCCCGCGTCGTCATCGTCTCGCCCTCGCAGCTGATGCTGTCGATCCAGGTCGTGCAGGCGATCCTCAAGGACGCCCGCATGCGCGAGCAAGCGCATCTGATCCAGGGCGAGGTCGTGCGATTGATGGAGGACGTGTCACGCCTCGACGACCGCGTGCGCAAGCTGCAGGCGCATTTCGGACAGGCGACCAGGGACATAGACGACATCCTCGTCTCGTCCTCCAAGGTGGTGAAGCGCGGCCAGAAGATCGAAGCGCTGGAGCTCGGCGCCGAAACCGCCGGCGAGGCCGATGGCAGTCATGCCGTGCCGGTGGCCAAGGAGAGCGCGGCGGTCGGCACGAAAAGCGGCCAGCTTCGCCTGCGCGTCGTCGACGAAGGCGCCTGACGCGACACGTCCTTGCGCCGGCTAAAGGTCGGGCCGGGATAGGGCCAACATCCCGTTCAGGTCGTCTCCTTGGTGGCCAGCCCTTCCATTTCGGGAAGCCAGGCCACGGCAGAGCGGTGCCAGATCTGCCGCTTCGGCGGCAGTTGGTCGCGCTGGCGCGCCGTACCCAGACGGATGCCGTAGGCCTTTGGCGGCCCCTCGTCCGCGGAGGTGGCGTAGATCGGCGACCCGCATTCGGCGCAGAAGGCCTGGACGCGCTTGTTGCCGCTCTCGGCGGTCTTCACATAGGCCTTCGGCTTGCCGCGCGTCAGGTGGAATTTTTCTTCCGGCGCAAAGATGACGACGCGAAAAGCCGTGCCGGAGAGCGTCTGGCAATCCGTGCAATGGCATATGCTCACCATCTCCGGATCGATCTCCGCCTCGTAGGCGATCGCGCCGCAGTGACAGCCGCCGTCGATTTTCATGGGACGCTCCTGCTTTGGGAGCGGACATATCTAGCGCGTCTCCCCGGAAGCGCAAAGTCTGCCGGAGATCGTCCGCCGGAATCGCAGGTATCTTGCCGCCGGCCAAAACTCTTGTTTCACTCCGCCATCCGCAACGGAGAAGCGAATCATGGCCAAAGGTCAGATGAAAGCGAAGAAGGAAACACGAAAGCCGAAGAAGGACGCCAAGAAGCCGGCCGCGGCTCCGGCGCTGAAGGCCGCGCCAGTCATGGCGACGAAGCAGAAGGAAAGGTGACCGGCCACAGCCAGCCGCCTTCCGATCTATTGTTCCGGACTATTGCCCAGTCGGCTGACCGGTCGGCTCAGTGCCGGCCGGCGCGTGCCTTGCGCGCGGCGTAACGCGCATCGCGCTTTGCCTTGCGTTCGGCCTCGTCCGCCAGCAGCCGGGCGATGCGCTCGTTGTCTTCGGCTTCCTTGGCCTGCGCCTCGATACGAGCCCGCTCTTCGGCCTCCAGCCGAGCCGCCTCTTCCGCCGCTTCGCGGATCCGGCGCTCTTCGGCTTCGCGAGCCAGCCGCTCCTGCCTCAGCTTCTCCTTCTCGGCCTCGCGTATCGCACGAGCCTCGAGAATGGCCTGGCGTTCAGCCTTGCGAGCCAGCACCGCCGGATCGTCTTCCGGGGGCCTGGAGTTGAACCGCGCAAGCAAAGCCTTCTTCGCTTCGTTCGCCGCGTTACGGCGCTCGAAGACATCTTTTTCCCTGTATATAGCCAATTTTAGTCCCTGAAGTATGTCAGCGGTGCTTACATACGCATGGTGAGCGAGAGTTCAAGCCGCTTTCCGGCAACGCTCCCATGAAAAATCGATAGTCCAGCATAAAATGCGGGTCTCGCGCCCGTTTAGCGGAACTTCGGAGCCGGCTCGTGCATTTCGTGTTTCGCCGGCCTGCACGGGCGGCTGGAGGGCATATTCATGAAGACCGTTTCAGATGGTTCCGGCGACGCTTCGCCGGGCGACGCAGATATTGTCGCGAAGACCGGCCTTGCGCCGATCTGGTCCGACACCCGCCTCATCCGGTCGCTGCTCACCGGCATCTTCATCCTGGCGCTGGTCTACGCGCTCTATTTCGCGCGCGATTTCGTCATGCCGGTCGTGCTCGCCTTCCTGCTCGCGCTCATGCTGACGCCGATCGTACGCTTCCTCAAGAAGCGCGGTGTGCCCGAGGCGCTGTCGGCGACGCTTCTTGTGCTGATGTCCGTCCTGGCGCTGGCCAGCGCCGGCTATTTCCTTTCCGGACCTGTGGTTCAACTCGCCAACGAAGCGCCCGACATCGGCCGCCGCGTGACGGAGCGTCTTTCGGAATTCCGCCACCCGTTCGAGAAATTCATGGCCGTGTCCCAGGAAGTCGAGAAGGTCACCGAAACCGCCAGGGAACCAGGCGTCCAGCGGGTCGTGATCGCGCAGCCCGGCATCGTGTCGCAGGCGGCCGGCAATTTGCTGTCGGCCGGCACGACCGCCGCGATCACTTTCGTGCTGTCGCTCTTCCTGCTCGCCTCGGGAACCATGTTCTACGAAAAGATCATCCAGTCCTTCACCCGGCTCAGCGAGAAGAAGCGGGCGCTGCGCGTCGTCTACGACGTCGAGCGCGAGATTTCGCGCTACCTGCTGACCGTGGCGATCATCAATGCCGGGCTCGGCACCGCGATCGGCCTTGGCCTCTGGGCGCTCGGCATGCCCAACCCTGCCGTCTGGGGCGTCGCGGCAGCGGCGCTCAATTTCCTGCCCTATATCGGCGCTCTCGCCACCATCCTGCTTGTCGCCTGCATCTCGCTCATCACCTTCGACACGCTTTCATATGCCTTGCTCCCCCCACTTTTCGTCGTCCTGTGCAATATCATCGAAGGCCAGCTAGTGACGCCGCTGATCGTCGGGCGGCGGCTGGAGATCAATGCGGTGGCGATCTTCATCGCGGTCGCCTTCTGGTCTTGGCTCTGGGGCTTCGTCGGCGCGCTGATCGCCGTGCCCCTGCTCGTCATCTTCAAGGTCTTCTGCGACCATTTCGAAAGCTGGAACAGCGTCGGCAACTTCCTCTCGGCACATCAGGGGCAGGAGCAGGCCGAGGTCGACGCTGAAGCGGAGGCGTCACGCGCAAAGACCGCCGGTTAGGTGACGGCTACGTCGGGTTAGGCCACGTCCGGGCTCGCGCGCAGCCAGTTCGTTGCGGCACCGGCGTCACCGACCTATATCAACGGCCTGACCCTTCCTCAGCGCCGGAGATCGCCAAATGGCTGTGCTTTCCGTTCTCGATCTCTCGCCCGTGCCGGAAGGCAGCACGCCCGGCCAGTCGCTGAAAAACACGCTCGATCTCGCTCGCCATGCCGAGCGGCTCGGCTACAATCGCTACTGGCTGGCCGAACATCACAACATGCCGGGCATAGCCAGCGCCGCCACCTCCGTCGTCATCGGGCATGTCGCGGCCGGCACCAAGACGATCCGCGTCGGCGCCGGCGGCATCATGCTGCCGAACCATGCGCCGCTCGTCATCGCCGAACAGTTCGGCACGCTGGCCGCCCTTCATCCCGGCCGCATCGATCTCGGCCTCGGCCGTGCGCCAGGCACCGACATGCTCACCGCGCGGGCGTTGCGCCGAAACCTCGACGCAGGCGTCGACAATTTCCCGCAGGACGTGGTCGAGCTCATCAACTATTTCGCCCCTGCCGAGCCCGGCCAGCGCGTGCGCGCGGTGCCCGGCGAAGGCGAGGCAGTCGAGGTTTGGGTGCTGGGATCGTCGAC
>JAEYXI010000582.1 GCA_023428515.1 Pseudomonadota bacterium
CCAGCCTGCTCAACGAGATGAATGCCGAGCCCGCCAACAGCCAGGCGGGCACGTCCGCCAGCTTCGAGGCGCGGCCCTACGAGAGCCAGATGGGTGCGGCGCTGGGTGGTTCGCACCAGGCGACGACGTCCAAGGCAGCCTACGACGACGATCTCGGCCAGCATTCCTTCGCGCTCGATGCCGACGACCTGCCGGGGAGCCGCCCGATCGAGCAGTATGCTCCCGACGATTACGACTACGATCCGGACATGGATCAGGAGATCGCGCAGCATCTTGAAGAAGATGATCGTCAGCCGAGGTCGCGCGGCATGCTGATCGCCGCGCTGGTCGGCGGCGTGGCGCTGCTGGGTGGCATTGGTGCTTTCGCCTTCTCCTTCGGCGGCGGCTCCGATGGAGATGCGCCGGCGTTGGTCAGGGCTGATGAAGGCCCGGTGAAGGTGAAGCCCGAGAATCCGGGCGGCACGACCGTGCCTAATCAGGACAGCAAGGTTTACGAGACGGTCGCAGGCGAGGGCGCCGTCGGCGCTCCCCAGCAGGAGAAGCTCGTCACGACGGCGGAAGAGCCGGTGGACGTGACGCCGCCTCCGCCGGCAATCGAAGACACCGCCCTTGCGCCGTCCGGCAAGAGCGAGGACCGCATCGAGCAGATCGTCCAGGACGCCGAGAACCAGACCGACGACGAGATCGTCGGCGTGGCGCCGCGCAAGGTCCGCACCATGGTGGTGAAGCCCGACGGCACGCTGGTGCCGCGCGAGGACGAAGTCGACGCAGGCACGTCGAACGAGCAGACCGAGACCATCGCCGCCGCCGTGCCGCAGGCAGCGCCCGCCCCGGCCATTCCGGAATCGACCGGTGCGCTGCCGGCGCCCGCCGCCGCCGAAACGGCTCCGCCGCCTGCCCCGGCTTCTGGGCCGGAAGAGACGGCTGCCGCCGCGCCTTCGGCAGGAGCGGACGCTGCAGCAGCGCCGGCCTCCGGAGACAGGGGTGCCATGCCCGATACGGCACCGATCGCCCCGCTTCGCCCGGCCGACCAGCCGATCGACGTGGTCGGAGAGGTGAAGCCCGACCAGGTTGCCGCGGCGACCACGGCTGCGGCCAACGGTAGCTGGGCCATGCAGATAGCCTCGCAGCCGAGTGAAGCCGCGGCTCAGTCGTCCTACCAGGATCTGGTCCGCCGCTACGGCAGCGTCCTTCAGGGTAAGGAAGTGAACATCGTCAAGGCCGAGATAGCAGGCAAGGGCACGTTCTGGCGTGTCCGCGTGCCGGCCGCGACCCGCAACGAGGCGATCAGCCTCTGCGAGAACTACAAGTCAGCCGGCGGCAACTGCTTCGTCTCGCGCTAGCCCCCGCTTCGGCGGAAGAGATAAAAACGGCGCGGCCCTGGCCGCGCCGTTTTCCTTTGATTCCAAAGGATAAACGGGCCGGTCGGTGGTACAGAAGCCGGAAGTTGGGGTAAAATGCCGGTATGACCGAATCAAAAGCCATGATTCTCGGCTGCCACGGTAAATCGCTCAGCCGCGAGGAAGTCCGATTCTACCGCGGCGAATCCCCTTGGGGTTTCATCCTCTTCGCTCGCAACATCTCCGAGGCCGAGCAGATCAAGGATCTCGTCGCGGAGATGCGCGACAGCGTTGGCCGGCCGGATGCGCCTGTCTTCATAGACCAGGAGGGCGGCCGCGTGCAGCGCATCCGTCCGCCGCTCGCTCCCAATTACCCGGCCGGCGCAGCACTAGGGGCGCTCTGGCAGCAGGACCACGACGCGGGCGAGCGCGCCGTCTGGCTGCTGGCCAGGCTGCACGCCTTCGACCTCCAGCGCTACGGCATCACCGCCGACTGCCTGCCGGTGCTCGACGTGCCGATCGAGGGCGCCAGCGACGTCATCGGCTCGCGCGCCTACGGCAAGAAGCCCGAAATCGTCACCGCCATGGGGCGTGCCGCAGCGGAAGGCCTGATGTCGGGCGGCGTGCTCCCGGTCATGAAGCACATCCCGGGCCACGGCCGCGCCTTCGCCGACACGCATTTCGAACTGCCGACCGTCGACGCCACGCTTGGTGAATTGCAGCGCCATGATTTCGTGCCGTTCCGTGAACTGGCGCATCTGCCGATGGCGATGACGGCCCACGTCATCTTCTCCGCGATCGATCCCGACAATCCCGCCACGACCTCCGGCAAGGTCATCGAGGAAATCGTCCGCCGCGAGATAGGCTTCGAAGGCCTGCTGATGAGCGACGACACGTCGATGAAGGCGCTTTCTGGGGATTTCCCGTCCAAGGCCGCCGCGATCCTTGCAGCCGGTTGCGATATCGTTCTTCACTGCAACGGGGAAATGGAAGAGATGGCGGGCATCGCGTCCCGGACCAAGGGGCTCGAAGGGACCTCGCTGGAACGGGCCAGGCGCGCGCTTACCTACATCAAGGACCGCGATACCGCCGACGAAGCGGAACTTCGCGCGGAATTCGCGACCTATTTCGACACGATGGTGGCCTAGGAGAAGGGATTTTGGCGGAGACTTCGGAAAGCAAGGCTGAGAAAGCCGCACCGATGGACCGTCTGTGGGCGGATAACGACGAGTCGCGCACCTCGGACGACCCGGCGCTGGTCGTCGATGTCGCCGGCTTCGAAGGCCCGCTCGACCTTCTGCTCCACCTCGCGCGCAACCAGAAGGTGGACCTCGCTCGCATTTCGGTGCTGGCGCTGGCCGAGCAATATCTCGTCTTCATCGAGACCGCCCGCAAGCTTCGGCTCGAACTCGCCGCCGACTATCTCGTCATGGCTGCATGGCTGGCCTTCCTCAAGTCCAAGCTGCTTATTCCAAAGCAGCCGGGTGAGGAGGGCGAATCGGGTGAGGAAATGGCCGCCGTGCTGCAATTCCGCCTGAAGCGCCTCGAAGCGATGCGCGATGCGGCCGCCCGGTTGGTCAACCGCAACAGGCTCGGCCGCGACGTCTTCGCGCGCGGCATGCCGGAACTCGTCATCGTCGAGAAGCGCAACGAATGGTCGGCGACCCTGTACGACCTGCTCACAGCCTATGCCGTGCAGCGCCAGCGCCAGGCCATCGATCGCGTCAAGATCGCCAAACGAGGCGTCTGGTCGCTCAAGGAGGCGCGCGACATCCTTACCCGCATGGTCGGCACGCTTAGTGACTGGACCGCGCTCGACCAGTTCCTGGTCGAATATCTGACATCACCGGAGGATCGCGCGACCGCGATCGCCAGTTCCTTCGCGGCAAGCCTCGAGCTTATTCGCGAAGGCTCACTGGAGGCACGCCAGGAGGTCGCTTTCGCGCCGCTCTATCTGCGTGGCCGGCAACAACAGACCAGAAAGCCTATTGAGGTGGTATCATGACCGAAGGCAGCGGTTCCGTCGTTCCTTTCCCGATCGGCGACACCGTCGTCGACGAGGTCGAGGAGGAAGCGGCTCCCGTCCGCAATCCTGCCGAGCGGCTGCATATGGCCGAGGCGGTGCGCATGGCGGAGGCTATCGTCTTCGCCAGTGCGGAGCCTGTCAGCGAGAAGCAGATCGGCCAGCGCCTGCCTGAGGGTATCGACGTGCCTGCCGCGATGGCCGAACTGCAGCAAATCTACGAACGTCGCGGCGTCAACCTCGTGAAGGTGGGCGACGCCTGGGCGTTTCGCACTGCCGGCGATCTCGCCTTCCTGATGAGCCGCGACAGCGTCCAGCAGAAGAAGCTGTCGCGCGCCGCACTCGAGGTTTTGGCCATCATCGCCTACCACCAGCCGGTCACCCGCGCCGAGATCGAGGATATCAGGGGCGTCGAGACGTCCAAGGGCACGATCGACACGCTGATGGAGACGGAATGGATTCGCATGCGCGGCCGCCGCAAGACCCCCGGCCGTCCCGTCACTTACGGCACCACGGAAAAATTCCTCGACCATTTCGCGCTGGAGGAACTTCGCGATTTGCCTGGAATGGAGGAACTGAAGGGCGCCGGCCTGCTTGCCGCTCGCATGCCGGCGAACTTCTCCATGCCGACGCCGTTGGCCGATCCCGACGCACTTACCGAGGACGAGGATCCGCTGACCGATGTGGACCTTGAGGAACTCGGTCTGTTGACACCCAAGGCCACAGATGATTGACCGGCTGCCGGGAAAGCAGGGCGCCAGGAAATAGAGACCTGTCGCCCCGTCCCGCACTGGAGCCTGCCGGTTGAACGTCCAGCGTAGCAAGTCCGAAGCCCCTGCCGTCGCCTCGCGGGTCACGGCGGGCGTTACCTTCGCGGCACGGCTCGCCTTCGAACACATAAGCCATTCGTTCAACTCCGACCGTGAGACGCTGTCGGACATCTCGTTCGCCGCGGAACCCGGCGAGGTGCTCTGCCTGCTGGGCCCTTCCGGTTCAGGCAAGACGACGCTGCTCAGGATCGCCGCCGGCATCGAGCCACAGACCGCCGGCCGCGTGCTGCTCAACGATCGCGAGGTCGCCGGTCCCAGCGTCTTCCTGCCGCCCGAACAGCGGTCGATAGGCCTTGTCTTTCAGGACTTCGCACTCTTTCCGCACCTCACCATCCTCGACAATGTGCGGTTCGGCCTGACCGCGCTGTCGCGCGAGGAGGCGCGCAGGGAAGCGAATATCGCGCTTTCTCGCGTCGGGCTGGAGCATCATGCGAACTCCTTCCCGCATGTGCTTTCCGGCGGCGAGCAGCAGCGCGTGGCGCTGGCCCGCGCCTTGGCCCCGCGCCCGGCCGTGCTTTTGATGGACGAGCCCTTTTCCGGCCTCGATTCCCGCCTCAAGGACAGCGTGCGTGCCGAAACGCTGGCAATCCTGCGTGAGAGCCGCGCCACCGCGATCGTCGTCACCCATGACGCGGAGGAGGCGATGCGCCTCGGCGACCGCATCGCGCTCATGAAATCCGGTAGGCTCGTCCAGGCCGGTCGGGCCGAGGAACTCTATCTCAACCCCTCCGACCTTTTCGTCGCCGGCTTCTTTTCCGAGCTCAACCTGTTCCAGGCAAAGGTCCAGGACGGGATTGCAGATATCCCGGTCGGCAAGGTGGAGGCCCCCGGGCTTGGTGAAGGGGCGTCGGCCACCGTGGCCGTCAGGCTTTCGGGTTTCGATGTCAGCGGGGACGCCGGCGAGACCGAGGCCCGCATCCTCTCCCGGCGCTATCTCGGCGTCGTCGAGCTCATCGAATTCGCCGTTTCGGGGGCGGAAAAGCCCGTCCGGGCACGCATCCGCTGCGGCGCTTTGTCTCCGGATGCGCGAGATATCTGGCTTTCGTTGCGCAAGTCTGACGTACTTGTGTTTGAAACCGGCGGCGAAAGCGCATAGATCGTAGCCAGAGAAATCACGGGAAGAGTGTAGCAATGGGTTCTTTTTCGATATGGCACTGGCTGATCGTTCTGGTCGTCGTGCTTCTGGTCTTCGGGCGCGGCAAGATCCCCGAACTGATGGGTGACATGGCCAAGGGCATCAAGAGCTTCAAGAAGGGCATGGCGGACGACGACACGGCGGACGATACCAAGACCGTCGAGCATCGCGCCGACGAGGCCCTGAACTCGGCCAAGGAAAAGGCGTCCAAGAGCTGACGCCGGCAGGCATCATGCCGGAGAATGCCATGCGGCTTATTCCGGCGGAGGTGATGTCGTGCCTGTTCGTCAGCTAGCCGCAAGCCGGAACGAGCGCAATGTTT
>JAEYXI010000653.1 GCA_023428515.1 Pseudomonadota bacterium
TTCCAGACCGGGCTGCACCTGCTGGAGAAAGAGACCGATGGCACGAAATACCGGCTGCTCGGCATCGGCGTCAGCGACCTGACCGGCGTCGAGAAGGCCGATCCGCCCGACCTCGTCGACATCAACGCCCGCAAACGCGCACTGGCCGAGGGCGCGATCGACAGCCTGCGTGAAAAGTTCGGAAAGACGGCTGTGGAGACGGGCTACACTTTCGGCAAGGGCCGCAGCACCAATCCGCCGGAATTCGTCGAGCGGGACGAAGACTGACGCAGGCCTCAGGAACGGCTGAGATCGATCTCGCCGGTGACCACAGCCTGGCCGGTCTTCGGGTCGACATCGGTGGTGGTCAGCTTCATGCCGTCCTCGCCGACCTTTTCGACCTTCATCTGCGCCACGCGGTCGCCGTTGACCGCCTTGGCCCACTGGATCGACAGGTCGAAGGCGCTGCCCGCGCGTTTCCCCGCGAGGCCGGCCGGCCCGGTCGTCGAGCCCACATAGGAGCCGGAGACCCCTTCCCCATTGCTCTCCAACGTGACACCGATCCGGCGGGACATGACGACCATGCCGCGGCATTTACCGTCGAGCGACAGGCTGGTCGGCGACGTAGCGGCGTCAAAAGCGCAGGAGACCGACACGGGCGACGATCCGGTGGTGATGCGGAACTTGCCCTTGCCGCTCCAGCTTCCGGCGAAGGAAGCCAGGAATTCGGCATCGTCGGCGACAGCCGGCGAAACGGTGGCGCACAATGCTGCTGCGAGCAGGATTCCGAAAGCTTTGGTCATGACGGCCTCGAGAATCAGACGCAAAGGAGGATTGGCGCGCCTTCTCGCATGGCAGTTTGACAGGCATGTGTAGGTCTTAGACGGAGTTCTGGCCCAGCCGATTGATCTACCAAACGGTTGCGATCCATCCCGACGCTTGCCACAGAGCGCGGTATGACAGATACGCAATCCACGCTGAAGGCGGCGCTCTGGATGGGAGGTTCGATCGCTTCCTTTCTGACGATGACCGTCGCAGGCCGCGCCCTGATGCCAGCTCTCGACGTGTTCCAGGTTCTGGAGATGCGGTCGATCGTCGGCTGGTTCATGCTTCTGCCACTGGTCTTCGCCGCCGGCGGCTTCAAGGCCATGCGTACCAACCGCCCCCTCCAGCATATCAGCCGTAACGTCGTGCACTATGCCGGCCAATTGGCTTGGTTCGTGGCGCTGACAATGATCCCGCTGGCACAGCTCATGTCGATCGAGTTCACATCGCCGATCTGGGGGGCGCTCCTTGCGGTGATCTTCCTGGGCGAACGCATGTCGCTTCGCAAGATTGCAGCGATCCTGTTCGGCATTTTGGGCGTTCTCGTCATCGTGCGCCCCGGCATAAGCGCGGTCGAACCCGGCCACGTCATCATGCTGACGGGCGCGGTGTTTTTCGGCATTTCGGTGGTGATGGTGAAATCTCTGACGCGAACCGACAGCGTGGTCGTTATCATCTTCTGGATGCTCATCGTGCAGTCGGTGATCGGGCTGATCCCCATGCTGATGGTCTGGCAAACGCCGACGCTGGACATGCTGCCCTGGATCCTCGTCGTATCCTTCACGGGAATGTCGTCGCATTTCTGTATGGCACGCGCGTTGACCTACGCGGAGGCAACGGTGGTGATGCCGATGGACTTTCTGCGGCTGCCGCTTGCCGCCGTCATCGGCTTCCTTCTCTACAGCGAACAGATCGACTTCTATACGGCGTCGGGCGCCGGCCTCATCCTTGCCGGCAATCTCTTCAATCTTCGCCGCCGCGCGCGGGAGCCCGAAATAGCGACGTCCTGAGCGTCATTCCCCTTCGTCCGGTATCTTCAGCAGAGTGCCACAAGCCTTGCAGTGCACGGCGTCCGGTTCATGTCGCCTAAGCCCGCAGCTTGGGCATTCGAAGAAGACCTTCGCCGGACGAAAGACCGCCTGCGCAAGCCTGACGAAAAGCGAGATGCCGACAATCATGGCGACGATCGAAGTCAGCTTGCCGGCGGTGCCAGGCAGCGTAACGTCACCATAGCCGGTCGTCGTGATGGTGGTCACGGTGAAGTAGAGCGCGTCGACGTAGCCCTCGATGCCGGAACCGTCGATGAAGAAGAATGTGTAGACGAAGCCGGTGACGATGAAGAGAAAGGTGACGAGGTTCACCACCGCAACGATCGGCTCGCGCCATTTGAGCATGCCGCGCTCCTCGAGCGGGGTCAGAAGCGCCCGGCTGTGCGCCAGCGACCACAGCCTGAGAATGCGCAGGAAGCCGAGATTGGCGAGCGCCTGAGGGAAAAGCAGCGTGGCGAGGATGAAGATGTCGACCCACGATGTCGGTTGGCGCAGCAGCCTCAGCATGTCGGTCGAGGCGAGCAGCCGCGCGATCATGTCGATCGCAACGATTGCCGCCACCGAATAGTCGATCCATAGGAAACTGCGCGTCTCTGACAGCACCGGTGTCGCGATGAAGAAGGCGATGATCGCAAGATCGATGACGATCACCGCGATCTGGAAGCGGACGGCCGCCGGCGTGCGTCCGTGATAGAGCCTGCGTAACGTGTCGCGCAGTTTCGCGGTGCCGGTCAGTGGTTGTTCTTGGCCGTCGGCCGGTGCTGTCGTCACGAGTGAGAGGCCTCTCAGGTCGCCGGAAGAGACGGCAAACTACAACGTTTTCACGTTCATGTGGGTTGCGGCCCGCGCTGCCCTAAATCAACTCCACCTCGACGACCCCCGGCACCGCCCGCATGGCCGAAGCCACCTGTGGCGAGATGCGGTAACGGTCGGGCAGTTCGATCTCGACCTCGCCCGCGGTCCCCTCCTTGATGACGATGAAGCTGACCTGCCCTTCGCCCCTCGCGGAAAGCTGGCCGGCCAACGTCCCGACCGGACCGGGATCGCGGACGTATATACGCAGCGCCTTCTGCACCTGGCTCGCCGTCTCCTCCAGCGATTGCACCGTCTGGATGCGCATGTTGATGCCTTCGGGCCTATCTTCGGCCGACACGGTGATGACCAGCGACTTGCCGGGCTCGAGCATGTCGCGGTACTGCGCCAGTCCTTCCGAAAAGAGCACCGCCTCGTACTGGCCCGACGTATCGGAGAAATTGACGACGCCCATCTTGTTGCCGGTGCGCGTCTTGCGCTCCTGCTTCGAGGTGACCGTGCCGGCCAGGCGGCCTGCTGTGGCGCCTTGCTTCACGGCCGCGGAGAATTCGGACCAGCTCTGAACGCGCATCTTTTTCAGCGCCGCACGGTATTCGTCGAGCGGATGCGCCGAGAGATAGAAGCCGACGACCTGGAATTCCCTGTGCAGCCTGTCCGCGGGCAGCCACGCCTCGGTCATCGGCAGATGCAGCTTCTGCTGGCTGGCGGCCGACCCGCCGAACATGTCGGTGATGCCGAGCGCGGCATCCTCATAGGCGCGGGAAGCAAGCCCCATCATCCGATCAAGGCCCGCCATCATCGCCGCGCGGTCATGGCCGAAGCAGTCGAGCGCGCCGGCCATGATCAGCGTTTCCAGCACGCGCTTGCCGACGATCTTGGGATCGACGCGCTCGCAGAAATCCTCGAGGCTGGCGAAGGGCTTCTCCTTGCGTTTGGCCACGATGTGCTCGACCGCCGCGTCGCCGACGCCCTTCAGCGCCGCCAGCGAATAGAAGATCTCGTTCTCGCCGACCTCGAAATCGCGGAAACTGGTCTTCACCGAAGGCGGCACGACGTCGATGCCGAGCCGTATCGCGTCCTGACGAAAATCGGCAAGCTTGTCGGTGTTGCCCATGTCGAGCGTCATCGACGCTGCCAGGAATTCTACCGGATAGTGCGCCTTGAGATAGGCGGTCTGGTAGGAGACAACCGCATAGGCGGCCGCGTGCGATTTGTTGAAGCCGTAGTCGGCGAACTTGGCCAAGAGGTCGAAGATGAAGTCCGACTGCGGTTTCGTCAGCCCGTTCTCCACCGCGCCGTCGACGAAACGCACGCGCTGCGCATCCATCTCGGCGCGGATCTTCTTGCCCATGGCGCGGCGCAGCAGGTCGGCTTCGCCGAGCGAGTAGCCGGACAGCTCCTCCGCGAGCTGCATCACCTGTTCCTGGTAGACGATGACCCCTTGAGTTTCCTTCACCAGATGGTCGATCTTGGGATGGATCGAGGCGATCTCCTCCTCGCCGTGCTTGCGCGCATTGTAGGTCGGGATGTTCTCCATCGGGCCAGGGCGGTAGAGAGCCACCAGCGCGATGATGTCCTCGATACGGTCCGGCTTCATGCCGACCAGCGCCTTGCGCATGCCCGCCGATTCCACCTGGAAGATGCCGACAACCTCGCCGCGCGACAGCATGGCGTAAGTCTTCTCGTCGTCCAGCGGGATGCTGGACAGGTCGATGTCCACACCGCGGCGACGAATGAGCTTCACCGCCCGGTCGAGCGTCGTCAGTGTCTTCAGGCCGAGGAAGTCGAACTTCACCAGCCCGGCGTCCTCGACCTTCTTCAAGTTGAACTGGGTGACCGGCATGTCGGAGCGCGGGTCGCGATACATCGGCACCAGTTCCGACAGCGGCCTGTCGCCGA
>JAEYXI010000663.1 GCA_023428515.1 Pseudomonadota bacterium
GGGCCAACGGCCGGCCAACGCGACTTCAAACCCAGCATTTCACAATCGAGGTTCGCCCGGTTCTCGATGTCCTTCACACCCTGCAGTGCAAGATAGAGGAAATTGCCCGAACCGCAGGCCGGATCGAGAATTTTCAAGTTGCAAAGCTTTTCGATGAATGCAGATCGGACCTCTTCAGCTGCCTCATCTCGAGTCATCCGACGCCGCTCTTTCTTTCGCATTGGCGGCTGGGACGTCCCGTCCAAGAGAGCCACAATTTTTCCTTTGGTCAGCTCCCATTCAGCGCGGAGAGGGCGCAAGATCACCGGGTCGATGATCCGACCGATCTTGTCCGCGTCGGTATAGTGCGCCCCGATCTGGGCTCGTTTCTTCGGATCAAGGAAGCGCTCGAACAGTGTGCCGAAGATCGTCGGGTCGATCAGGCTCCAGTCGAGGCTGTCGGCAGCAATCAAAAGGCCGATGTCACCTTCGTCCAGCGGCAGAGCTTTGCGTCCGTCGAAGAGCCCTCCGTTGAAATGCACGACGTCAGTGAGCGCGAAGTCGCCGCCCTTCTCCATCGCGTGGAATAGGTCATTAAGATAGCCTCGTGCCTTGCTCGGATCTTGGGCGGCCCGGCGCAGTAGCTTCGTGAAGATGCCCCCACGGAGGAGGCCTACGCTCTGGGCGAAAAAACAGAACACCAACTGGTTGACAAAGTGCGCGACCTCTTCCGGCGAGCCGCGCCCTTGTAGACGCCAAGCGATCGTGGAGAACTTGTCGGCCGCAACCTTCGTCAGTCCGGCCCGCGTGCGCGTGGGTTTAAGCTTCTCGGGATCGAAGAAAACGTTGTTCAGAATCTCACGCTTATTCGGGTCCGTGATGTCGTCCAGCGCGATCTCGTAGGTAGTGGGGACCGTGTTCGTCCATGCCGTGTGAATCCGGAACCGTTTGATATCACAGACGACGTGAAGTGGTGGGTTTTCCAAGGCCGGGGCGTAGCGCATCAATTGGAGAAGCGCGCCATCCAAGTCGCCATTTTTCTGCTTGTACTCCCAAGCGAAGTGATCCCGCTTCCAGACGTCGGCAAACCCCTTGCCGCCGCCGACTTTGCTCGCACCCTTCTCGAAAGCAAAGAATTCGCCCGTCGGGTCGTCTTCGGTAGGCGTCGGGTGGCCGACCAAGGCGCAAAGGTCGATGAAGTGCTCTTGCGCAGATTGCCGCTCATTGAGCGAGGCTGACTTCCACTTCTTGACGAAGGCAAGCGGCGACATCTGTGCACGAGCGCCGGCACCCATTTTTGCCCCCGAGGTCGTCCAATTTAACAATTCCTTAAGAAATCAACCTTGGCGTGAGCTAGTCAACAACGCACTACCGTTAACCTTACCGACGACGGTGATGGCTCTTTGCTGGCAGGCCCGTCTTATTCTTCTTCATGCCCGCTATCGGAGAACACGATCTGCGCGCCGCTGCCCAACGGCTCCGGCTGGTGATGACCACGCTGGATGATCACGACGATGCCGGGCCGCACATCGGAAGGTGGTGCGGCATCAGCCTGCTGCGCCAGATCTTCGAGCACCCGGATCGCCTGGACCGCGGCGCCCTTGGCTTCATTCTGATCCCTCAGTTCGGCGAGGCGATGGACGTTGCGGGGACGCTGCGAAATCTTGAAGGCAGCCATTTCCGCGTTGAGCGCCGCCCGGAACTTCGGGTCCTGGGCGCACATATGGGCATTGCGCTCGGTCATCCCGGCCTCGATGGCGGCCTCGGCGAGCTTGAGGCCCCGCCACACCATGCCGTCGATCAGGGCCCGGCGCTTCGGCGTCATCGGGTCGGGCGTGGTCATCTCGGGCAGATCGTGATCGTCGGTCTCGTCGGTCATCGTGTCCTCCTCAGCGAATCCGGATTTCGGCCAGGGGAGCGGGTGGGCGCGGCGCGGGCGCTGGCGGCATGACGGGGACGGGCATGGCCTTCCTCCGCCGCTTCCGCTTCAGCGACGGCCCGCCCGGCTGGATGGCAGCCTTGAGCAGTGGCGACGCCCGGAAGCGCAGGCTGTACCGCGTCCCATCGCCGGGGACTTGCCGCAGCAGGGTGTCGGAGAAGCGCACCTGCGCCATCCGCCGCGGCGGCAAGGTCCTGTGACCGGGCACGTTGCCCTGAAGGCCGATCGTCGTTCCGCCGAAGCGGGAATAGAAGGTGCCGAAGCCGGGGATTTGCACGTCGCGACCGGCCGCCAGTTCGCGGGCGATCACCCGCATGATGATGGCGCTCATGTCGCTGGCGAGAAGCCAGGCACCTCGCCGGTCCCTCTCGCCCTTCCGGCAGCCGAGGGCACGGCGCGAGAGCGGCTTCCAGCGCCGGCGGACTTCGGTCCGGATGCGGTTGCGCATGCCGTTCTCCGCGTCGGTCACTCCGCGGCCTCCCTGATCTCGTGGACAGTTTCGGCTGCGGTAGCCTCGGCCGCAGCGGCTTCCTCCTTGGCCTTGCGCCGCCGGTTCCGGCCCGGGAGGCGGACGAACTCGCCGTCGTGGTGACGGCGCATCCCGCCACCTTCGAGAGAGAGCCCGAGCTGTGACGGGTCATGCTCCAGACGTTCGGAAGGAGGGCGCGTTTCGAACAGGACGAGGCCCACGCCATAGGTGTCGAGCAACAGGTCGAGCGACACCGGCCCGAGCCGTCGGCCGCTATCCCGGTCCCAGGCCTCCAGCTTCCCGCAATAGCCATCCTGGAGGCCGGACTTGTCGTCGACTTCGAGCTGCGAGAGGCCGAGCTCCTTCCGACGCGCCTTCAGTGCGTTCATCAGGCCGCGGTAATTCCAGCAATAGGCGAGGGTCTCGTGGTCGGCGTTCATGCGCTCCGCACCACCTTCTCCGCCATGGCGGAAACCGCGCGCGGCGTGGCGCAGTCCGGGCAGGGCAGGACGCTGCTCAGATCCTCTGGCGGGCGTTCAAGATGCTCGGCGGTGAGGTCCGCGAACGCCATGTGCGCGACGACGCGGCAGCCCGGGCACCAGGCCGATAGCCGGTTGAAACCGAAGCCGGCGAGATAGGAGAGCGAGATGCCGGCTGAGCTGGTCGGTGCTGCTGCTGGCGCGGACGCGGGGCGAGGCGCGCGCGGCTTCCGATCGAGAGCCGGCAGCGGCCGCGCGAAGCTCGTCTCGGGATCCCAGCGCTTGCGGGGTGCGCCCCAGTTCATCCGGGTCATCGCACGCCTCGCGGCAGCGCGTCGCCCGGCGCCCACCAATAGGACAGCCCGAAATCGCGCTGGGCCGCCTTCTCGGCACGGCGGAACGAGGCGCGATAGTCAGGATCCACGAGCGTCTGGAGCTGGTCGAAAAGAAGACGATCGACGGCGAGGCGTGTGTACCAGAGGCTCGGGTCATAGCGCCGGGCGGTCCGCACGAGCTCGGCGCCGAATGTGGTGTCATCTCCTTCCATGAGGCGGCGCAGCTGCTGCGACGACAGGCGGGCGACGTCCTCTGCCGCACCGATGGCCGGGCCGGCCAAGTCCGAGATGGGTGAGCGGCCGGTGCGGGAGGTCGAAGCATTGATGAGGTCGCCATAGACGCCGAGCGAGCCGGATTGCAGCCCGGAGCGCACCCAGAAGCCCGGATTGTCCATGGCCTCCGGCGTCTTGCCGTAGAGCACGGCGCGGGCCTGGATCGCCGCAGCACCGGCGAGCAGGTTGAACAGCACGAACGCAGTGCCATTCCAGATGCGCTTCTCGATCGGCCCCTGCGTCGCGAGGCGCATCATGTGCGTGGCAACCATGGTCATGCTGAACGACTTGAACAGCGTGGCGCTGCGGACCATCTCGCCCCAGAACGTGCCGGCCGTGGTGCCGCCAGTCATGACAGCACGAATGCGGGCATCGGGTTCGAGGATCGCAAACGCCCGCTCTTCGATGATCGCGCCCAGCAGCTTCTCGCGCAGCGCCCGGTCGGCGATGGCCTCGGTATCAAGGAATCGCGCGCCCTCCACCTCCAGCGGCGCGCCGGAGCGGATGCTGTCCCAGTCCTTCGCGCTGATCTGGTGGCGTTCGAGGAAGTTGGCGAGCGGCTCGTTCACCCCGCGCAGGGCATCCAGGGAATGCCCGGCGTAATCCGTCAGATTGCCCATGAACTCCATGGTGAAGACGCGCTTCATCATGTCGGTCCACGCCGCCAGCCCCTGTGCCCGGATCACGGTGTTGGCCATGGCGCGCAGAATCTGCGGACCCGATGCCTCGCCGGCGAAGCGGACGAAGCCATGGGCGCTGTCCATTGC
>JAEYXI010000669.1 GCA_023428515.1 Pseudomonadota bacterium
CCAATGGGGGGGTCGGGGACAGCCCGTCGTCTTGCGCAAAAACTCGCGTCCAAGACAAAGGTTCCATCGGTTGCGAAAAAAATCTGGCGACGTCAGATTTTTTTCGCTGGGCCGCGTTCGACAAGGAAACGCAGGCCATCGCGACTGCTTTCGCGCTCGATCAGCCTGTGGCCCTCTTCCGAGCAAAAAGCTGGAATATCGATCGCGGCGAGTGGATCGGTGGTTTCCAGCCAAAGCCTGCTGCCCGGGACCATTCCCGCAAGCCGTTTCTTCGCCCGCAGCACGGGCAAAGGGCATTTCAACCCCTTCAGGTCGTAGACGTTAGGTTCAGCCACGAGAGCGCCGGGAGAAAGTGGAACTCGGTTTTCCACGGAAAATGATCACCGGCCGGAGAAACAGATCAACTGCCGAAGATGTTGGCGATCCGCTTGCGGGCGCTGCTGAGAAGGCCTGGCTTGTCGGAGGAGGGGGCGGCCTCTACGGGCGCTGCTTCCTGCGCGACGGCGCCTGTCGCGACGACCGGCTGCTCGGCTGCCGCCTTTGCCTCTTCCGCCGCGCGCTTCTTTTCCTCGGCCTTGGCGAGGGCGATCGCCTTCTTCTCGGCTTCTGCCTTGGCCTTCTTGTCCGCTGCCTCATCCAGCGCGGCTTGGCGCTTTCCTGCCGGCGAATCGATGCGGCCCATGCGGGCGGTCTGCGTCACGCTGCCGTCGGCGTTCATGGACGGCGGCTCGATCGAGATGCGCTCGCCACGGGCCCGCTTCTTGGACCATTCAGAGACGAGGTTGGCTTCCTGTAGCCCGGCGATCGACGGCTTGGGCGGCAGCTTATCGCCTTTCTTGGCGGCCAGCGCGAAGGCCGCGTCATAGTTCTTCTGGTAGGACTGGTAGGCGGTCGTGAGCGTATCCGGCCGGGTCGAGGGGGGGCAAGCAGCGGTCGGGCTGAAAGCCGTCGTTCCCTCGGGAATGCGGTTGAAGACGTAGCGTTTTTCGCAGACGTCGACCTTTGGCGGCACCTTGGTGAGCTCGAACTGGTCGTAACCTTCCTTCAGCATCGCCCAGAACTCGAAGTTGGGGTCATTGCGGTAGCGCGCCATGTTGGCGGCCGTCATGCGGAAGGGGAAGGCCTGGATCTGGAACTCGGTCTGGCCGCCGCGGAAGGCGTCGCGGCCGAAGGCGTAGATTTCCTCGATCTGCTGGTCGGTCACCGCATAGCAGCCGGAGGACGAGCAGGCGCCGTGCACCATCAGATGCTGGCCAGTGCGGCCGTTGGCGCGGTCATAGGCGTTGGGATAGCCCATGTTGAAGGCAAGATGATAGCTCGATCTCGGGTTCATCTGCGCGGGACGGACGGTGTAGAAGCCCTCCGGCGCCTGGCGGTCGCCTTCGATGAATTTCGGCCCGAGCTTGCCCGACCATTTGCAGATGTCGTAGCTCGCGATGATGTCGTAGCGGCCGTTGGTCTTCTGCTTCCAGACCTCGAGCTTGCCCTCTTCCTTGAAGATGCGCGCCATGACCGGCGAGGTGCGGGTCATGCCTTTGGATTTCATCGCGGCGAGGATTTTTGGCGAAAGCTGCTTCTCGGCCTTGGCGCCGCCACCGGCGGTCAGCGCGTCGACGTCCGATCCCGTGCAACCGGCGACGGCAATCGCGGCTGTCAGCAATGCGGCACGGAGCAAATTGGCAATCATTCTGTCTGCGTCGTCCCCGGCTGCCGGCGCCCTTGCTGGTTCGCGCCGGCCAAATCTGGCAAATCGGCGGGCAGGTTAGGCCGGTTAACCTTGAAAATTGATTACCGCAACCATTAACGGCTGTCCCGGACCCAAGCGTAATCCACAGCCAGGCTTCGGCATTTTTGTGGCAGAATGCAGCCAAAACGCCACAATTCGAGTTCGTCCGACAGGTTTCTAGAGCGAACGGCCCATCGCCAGGTACTTCTCGCGCCGATGATCACGGAAATCGACGTTCGATTGGGCAAATTCGCCGAGCGTCCGGGCAATCAGGTCGCCCGTCGCATTGATCACCGCTTCAGGCGCGCGCTGGGCGCCTCCGATCGGCTCGGGAACGATGCCGTCGATGATCTTCAGGTCGAGCAGGTCCTGGGCCGTGATCTTCATGTTGGTCGCGGCTTCCTTGGAACGTGTCGTATCGCGCCACAGGATCGACGCTGCGCCCTCGGGCGAGATCACCGAATAGACCGAATGCTCCAGCATGTAGACGCGGTTCGCCGTCGCAATGGCGATCGCCCCGCCCGAACCGCCTTCGCCGATAACGACGGACATGGTCGGTACGGTAAGTGCCAGGCAGGCGGAGGTGGAACGGGCGATGGCTTCGGCCTGGCCGCGCTCCTCAGCACCGATGCCCGGATAGGCGCCTGCCGTGTCGACCAGTGAGATCATCGGCACCTTGAAGCGGTCGGCCAGTTCCATGATGCGCACCGCCTTGCGGTAGCCTTCCGGCCGCACCGAGCCGAAATTGTGCTTCAGCCGGCTCTTGGTGTCGGAGCCCTTCTCCTGGCCGATCACCGCTACCGGCTCGCCGCGGAAACGCGCGAAGCCGCCGACGATCGCTGCGTCCTCGCCGAATTTCCGGTCGCCGGCGAGCGGCGTGAAGTCCGAAAACAGCGCTTTCACGTAATCCAGGCAATGCGGACGGTCGGCATGGCGCGCTACCTGGACTTTCTGCCATGGAGTCAAGGACTTGTAGATTTCGCGCAGGGCGTCCTGGACACGCTTCTCCAACCTTGCGATCTCGTCGGCGACGTCGACCGCCTCTCCGCTTTCGGAAAGCTTCTTCAGCTCCAGGATCTTTCCTTCGAGATCCTGAACCGGCTTTTCGAAATCGAGGTAATTGTACATTCGTGAGCGAACCGATGCGCCGGAGCAGGAAACGCGCGGAACCTGCCCAAAAGGCGGCCCGGGCCGTGAAATATCGCCTCACATAACGTCACGGCGTCGGGTCGGCAAGCGGGTGATGGTCGTTCACCAGCCGCACCAGCCTTTCCTCAAGCACATGCGTGTAGATCTGGGTCGTCGAGATATCGGCATGGCCGAGCAGTTGCTGGACGGCTCTGAGATCGGCGCCGTTCTGCAACAAATGGCTGGCAAAAGCATGCCTCAGCACGTGCGGCGAGACCTTTGCGGTGGCAATGCCCGCCCGGGCGGCCAGACCCTTGAGTTCGCGGGCGAAAACCTGCCGCGGCAGATGGCCGCTCTCGGAGGTAGATGGGAAGAGGTAGGGGCTGTCTTCAAAACGCGGATCGGCGTCTCGCGCGGCGAGCCAGGCGCGCATAGCGTCCCGCGCCTTGGGCGACAGCGGCACCATGCGTTCCTTGTTGCCCTTGCCGCGCACCATGAAGAAACGCTCATCGCGCAGCGCAACCGTCACCGGCAGGCTGACCAGTTCCGAAACCCGCAGCCCAGTGGCGTAGAGCACTTCGACGAGCGCATGCATGCGCCTGGCCGCGACCGGGTCGGTATCCTCGCTGCTTTCCGCTTCCAAGGCCGCCCGGTCGAGCAACCGCCCGGTCTCGGCCTCTGCCATGGTTTTCGGCAGGGCGCGGTCCTTGCGCGGACTGTCCAACACGCCCGTCGGGTCGTCGGGGCGCAGGTTCTCGGCGTAGAGGAACTTGAAGAACTGCCTCAGCGTCGAAAGTTTTCGCGCTTGCGAGGACGCCGCAAACCCGCGAGATGCGATGCCGCCGAGATAGCCGCGTATGTCGGCACTCGACGCATCAGCCAGCCCGCCCTTGATCGTAGCGGATGCGTCCTCCAGGTCCCGGCGATAGCTCGCCAGCGTGTTGTCGGCGGCGCCGCGCTCGACGCTCATCATCTCGAGGAAAGCTTCGATGCGCGCCGCGCTGTTCATTTGTTCTGTGGATTGATCCTCTCGGACGGTATGCGTTCGCTCATCTCGCCCTTGTTCGGCTCCACGAGGATGACCAGCGCCAGCATGGCGCCATAACCGAGTGCCGCCAGAATGCAGAGAGTGATCACAAACCTGAATAGCGTCGGCATTGAATCCCGACTCGCCCACACCTGTTTTCGTCCCGCGCCCTTATGGGACGCGAATTCGGTCAAGACAAGGGCGCACGGCTAATCGTCTGCTTGACGCCATCAGGCTTTTCATGTCGAAACGCTGCGATGATGGCGACCCCGACACTGGCTGCGGAAAGCACGGCCGACCTGCTTGCCAGGCTAGGCTCGCGCTCGGTCGTCTTTGTCGGGCTGATGGGCGCCGGCAAGACCGATCGGGCGCAAGGTGGCGACGGTGCTCGGCTTGCCCTTCACCGACAGCGATCACGAGATCGAGAGCGTGTCGCGGATGACCATTCCCGACCTCTTCGAACGCTATGGCGAAGCCGAATTCCGCTCGTTGGAGCAGCGCGTCATCGTCAGGGTGCTGGAAAGCGGCCCGCAGATCCTTTCCACGGGGGGCGGCGCGTTCATGAATGCTCAGACCCGGGACGCCATAACATCCTACGGGTTGTCGGTCTGGCTGAAGGCCGACGTCGATACGCTGCTGGACCGGGTCTCCAAGAAACAGAACCGGCCGCTGCTCAAGAACGCCGACCCGCGCGCGGTGCTCGAAAGGCTGATGGCCGAGCGCTATCCCGTCTACGCGCTGGCCGACGTCACCGTGCCGACGCGCGACGAGCGCAAGGAAGTTATCGCGGGCGAGGTGATCGAGGCTCTCGGCCGGCATCTGGCGAGCATTGCGCCAGTGCAGAAGAGCTTCGGCGGGGCGACACCATGAGCATCGAGACGGTCGCGGTCCGGCTGGGTGACCGGACCTACGACATTTTGATCGGCGCCGGCCTCGTTTCCCGCGCCGGCGAGGAGATCGCTAGGCGCTTGCCTGGTGTCAGGACGGCGATCGTCACCGACGCCAACGTCGCCCCGCCCCATCTCGCGCCCCTCGTCGCCAGCCTAGACGGGAGCGGGATCGCCTCGACGGTCATCACGCTTCCTCCCGGCGAAAAGACGAAAAGCTTCGACGCGCTCCAGGAGGTGGTGGACGGCATCCTCGCCGCCCGGCTTGAACGTGGCGATGCGGTGATCGCACTCGGCGGCGGTGTCATTGGCGACCTCGCCGGCTTCTCTTCCGGCATCGTCAGACGCGGCATGCGTTTTGTGCAGATGCCGACCTCGCTGCTGGCGCAGGTCGATTCCTCGGTCGGCGGCAAGACCGGCATCAACAGCAGCCACGGCAAGAACCTCGTTGGCGTCTTCCACCAGCCTCAACTGGTGCTCGCCGACACCGGAGTGCTCGACACGCTGCCCGAGCGCGAATTCCGCGCGGGCTATGCCGAGGTCGCCAAATACGGCCTGATCGACCGGCCCGACTTCTTCGCCTGGCTGGAGGAGAACTGGCGCGAGATTTTCGCGGGTGGCGCGGCGCGCACCCGGGCAATTGCTGAATCCTGCCGCGCCAAGGCCGATGTCGTCGCGCGCGACGAATACGAGACCGGCGACCGTGCGCTGCTCAATCTCGGTCATACGTTCGGCCATGCGCTGGAGGCCGCGACCGGCTACGACAGCGAGCGTCTCGTCCACGGGGAGGGCGTCGCCGTCGGCATGGCGCTGGCACACCGTTTCTCGTCGCGCCTTAATCTCTGCAGCATGGACGACGCGCTGCGCGTCGAGGCGCATCTCAAGGCGGTCGGCCTGCCTTGGCGCCTGTCCGACATTCCAGGTGGCTTGCCCGATGCCGATCGTTTGCTCGCCTATATCGCGCAGGATAAGAAGGTTACGCGTGGCGCGCTGACCTTCATCCTGACCCATGGCGTCGGCAAGGCCTTCATCGCCAAGGATGTGCCGTCCTCCGAGGTGCTGGGCTTTCTGAAAGAGAACCTGCCGGGATGAACGCGCTCGGCTGGATCGTTGCGGGCATTCTTGCTGGCATCATCCTCCTGGCTGTGCTCGCCTTTCTTCTCCGTACGCGGCTGCTCGCCGCTTTCGGCTACGTCGTCGTGCGCAGGCGGCCGCAACGTGGCCCGCGCGAGGAAAAGCCGCGCGCGCCAGCAGCCGAATCCGGCGGCAGTGACGCGGCGACCGGGCAGGGCGGCAGCCGCCTCGCCACGATGGCCGACCTTCAGGAGCTAGAAGTGTCGGACGTGATGGTTCACCGCACCAATATGCGTTCCTTCAACGCCGACATCCCGCCCGAGGCCTTGGTACGCGAGATATTGCAAAGCCCGCATACCCGCATGCCTCTGTGGAAAGGGACAACCGAGAACATCGTTGGCGTGCTTCATGCCAAGGACCTGCTGCGGGCGCTCAACGAAGCCGGGAACGACTTCTCCAAGATCGAGGTGATGAAGATCGCGAGCAAACCCTGGTTCGTGCCTGACACCACGACCTTGCAGGATCAGCTCAACGCTTTCCTTCGTCGCAAGGCGCATTTCGCGCTGGTGGTCGATGAGTATGGCGAGGTCGAGGGTCTGGTCACGCTCGAGGACATCATCGAGGAGATCGTCGGCGACATTGCCGATGAGCACGACATCGACGTCCAGGGTGTCAAGCAGGAGGCGGACGGATCGGTGGTGGTCGACGGCACCGTTCCCATACGTGATCTAAACCGGGCGCTCGACTGGGCTCTGCCGGACGACGAGGCCACCACCATCGCCGGGCTCGTCATCCATGAGACTCAGTCCATTCCCGAGGAACGCCAGGCGTTCACTTTCCACGGCAAGCGCTTCGTCGTCATGAAGCGCGACAAGAACCGCATCGCCCGGATCAGGATCAGGCCGGTGACCTAGAGCAATTCCGGGAAAAGTGGGAACCGGGCTTCCGTCCGGAATTGCGGCAAATCAGGCCTCTACCACCGCGTCTGCTCGCCGGGTGCCGCCGGCTCGATCGCCAGCGCGTGAAGGCCGGCTTTCAACTCGTCGGCCAGAGCCGAGTTCACCGCTCGGTGGCGTTCGATGCGGCTCATGCCGGTGAAGGCCGGCGACACCAGCCGTACGCGAAAATGCGTCTCGCCCTTGCCGTCGAACTCGACGTGATGGCCGGATTCGACATGGTGATGACCGGCATGAAGATGGCTCTCATTGATGACGGAAAGTCGCTCGGGCGAGAATGCCTGCTTCAGCTTGTTTTCGATGCTTGTCTGTATCGACATCGGTGTCTCCTCTGCCCATATATGGGCCTAGTGTATCGGGCCGAAAAGTGGCTCGGTTTTCGGATTGTCCGATGCTCAATCAAATCTAGTCCGCCATAAAAGCGCCACCTGCGCTTCCGACCTGGTGATTTGCTCCCGGTAGGGGCCGTTTCCCCGAAATGTCAATTCTTGTATCGCACCGATGATGCGCCCATAACGGTTGCCAGATGAAGCCGTATCCGAAATATTTCGAGAAAATTCGCATCCGTCCCGACAAGGATGCGGAGCTGAAGTCGCGCGCGCCCATCTGCCAGTGGGACGGCTGCAAGGAGGCGGGCACGCATCGCGCGCCGGTCGGCCGCATGAAGGAAGGCGAATATTTCAAGTTCTGCCTCGATCACGTGCGCGAGTACAACAAGGGCTTCAACTACTTTTCGGGCGTTCCGGATTCGGAGATCGCGCGCTTCCAGAAGGAGGCGTTGACCGGCCATCGTCCGACCTGGACGATGGGCGCGAACGGCAGCACGCGTTCGTCGCCCGACGTGGCGCAGATGCGCTCCGGCCGCGCCGGCTACTACAACCGCATGCGCGACCCCTTCAATCTGTTCAACGGGCCGAAGGACCCGCGCCAGCCGCGCGAGCGCAAGGCCAAGCCCCTTGAGGCCAAGGCGCTGGAAACGCTTGGCCTTGACGCAAAGGCGACTGGCAGGGACATCAAGGCGCGCTATAAGGAACTGGTGAAGCGCCACCATCCCGATGCGAATGGCGGCGACAGGGGTTCGGAAGATCGGTTCCGCGATGTGCTGCAGGCCTATCGCGTACTCAAACAAGCAGGTTTGTGCTGAGCGCAGGGTCTGCTAAAGACGCCCCCGGAACAAAATAGGATTTGCCGGCGCAAGGACGTGCCGCGCGCGAGGATGTTATGAACAAGGTCGATCGCGACATCGCCAACCTCCCCGACACGACGGTGTCGGTAAAGGAAAAATTCGGCTTCGAGTCCAAGATGGTGGTGCCGGCGTATTCCGCAGCCACCGAGCACGTGCCGGACTTCGACCCCGACTATCTGTTCGACCAGCAGACGACGCTCGCCATCCTTGCCGGCTTCGCCTTCAACCGCCGTGTCATGGTCTCCGGCTATCACGGCACCGGCAAGTCGACCCATATCGAGCAGGTCGCTGCCCGGCTCAACTGGCCCTGCGTGCGCGTCAACCTCGACAGCCATGTCAGCCGTATCGATCTCGTCGGCAAGGATGCGATCGTCGTCAAGGAAGGCATGCAGGTCACGGAGTTCCGTGACGGCATCCTGCCCTGGGCCTACCAGCACAATGTCGCGCTCTGCTTCGACGAATACGATGCCGGCCGCCCGGACGTGATGTTCGTCATCCAGCGCGTGCTGGAATCGTCCGGCCGCCTGACCTTGCTCGACCAGAGCCGCGTCATTCGGCCGCATCCGGCCTTCCGCCTCTTCGCCACCGCCAACACGGTGGGACTGGGCGACACGACCGGCCTCTATCACGGCACGCAGCAGATCAACCAGGCGCAGATGGACCGCTGGTCGATCGTCACGACGCTCAATTATCTGCCGCATGACAACGAAGTGTCGATCGTTCTCGCCAAGGCCAAGCACTACCGCGACGCCAAGGGCAAGGAGATCGTCAACAAGATGGTGCGCGTCGCCGACATGACGCGCCAGGCGTTCATCAACGGCGACCTGTCGACCGTGATGAGCCCGCGCACGGTCATCACCTGGGCCGAGAATGCCGAGATCTTCGGCGATATCGGGCTGGCCTTCCGGCTGACCTTCCTCAACAAGTGCGATGAACTCGAACGCTCGATCGTTGCCGAGTTCTACCAACGCGCCTTCGGCCAGGAACTGCCTGAATCAGCCGCGAACGTCGTGCTGGGATAGTCTGGAGCGCCGATGGCCGGTCCCGGCGACAACACGCGCAACAGGCCGAAGAACGGCTCCGACACCGACGCTTTCAAGCGCGCGGTGACGGTCTGCATGCGCGCTATCTCCGGCGACAATGAGCTTGAGGTTGGTTTCGCCAAGGACAAGCCGGCACTTGCCGGCAACCGCGCACGGCTGCCGGAACTGCCGAAGAAGCCGACCGGCACCGATATAGCCGTCACCCGCGGCCTCGGCGATTCCATGGCGCTGAAGCGCGCCTGCCACGATCTCAGGATTCACACGAAATTCGCGCCCGAGGGCAAGCAGGCGCGTGCCGTCTTCGATGCCGTAGAGCAGGCTCGTGTCGAGGCGATCGGCGCGCTCAGGATGACCGGCGTCGGCGACAATATCGGCCATATGCTCGAGGACAAATACGCCAAGGCCAATCTCGCCGACGTGCGCGATCGCGCCGATGCGCCGATCGAGGAAGCGCTGGCGCTGATGGTGCGCGAAAAGCTCACCGGACGCCCTGCGCCGAAAAGCGGCGAGCGCGTCGTCAACCTCTGGCGCGAATGGGTCGAGGAGAAGGCTGGCGCCGACCTCGACCATCTGATCGGCAATGTCGACGACCAGCAGGCCTTTGCGCGCGTCGTGCGCGAGATGCTCGCTTCCATGGAGATGGCCGAGGATTTCGGCGACGAGGAGCAGTCGGACGACACTGAGGACAGCGAAGACCCGCAGCCGCAGGGCGAGGATCAGAGCGAGGAGGGTGGCGAGGACGATTCCGGTGCCGACCAATCTCAGTCGGACGACCAGGAGACGTCGGAAGGCGAGGAGCAGGCCGGCGAGATGGAAGCGGCCGACGCCACTTCCGACGAATTCTCTGATGACGACGACTCCGAGGCCGAGACGCCGGGCGAGGCCAAGCGCAAGGACAACCCCTTCGCCGACCTCCCGAAGACCGTCGATTACAAGGTCTTCACCACCCAGTTCGACGAGACGGTCGGCGCCGAGGAGCTTTGCGAGGAGGAAGAACTCGACCGGTTGCGCGCTTTCCTCGACAAGCAGCTTGCCAATCTGCAGGGCGTCGTCGGGCGGCTCGCCAACCGTCTGCAGCGCCGCCTGATGGCGCAGCAGAACCGCTCCTGGGACTTCGACCTCGAGGAGGGCTATCTCGACCCGGCGCGTCTGGTGCGCGTCGTCATCGATCCGATGCAGCCGCTCTCCTTCAAGCAGGAGCGCGACACGAAATTCCGCGATACGGTGGTCAGCCTGGTCCTCGACAATTCAGGCTCAATGCGGGGACGCCCGATCACGGTTGCCGCCACCTGCGCCGATATACTCGCGCGCACGCTCGAACGTTGCGGGGTCTCCGTCGAGATTCTCGGCTTCACTACCCGCGCGTGGAAGGGGGGGCAGGCGCGCGAAAAATGGCTGAAGGACGGCAAGCCGCTCAATCCCGGTCGGCTCAACGACCTGCGCCACATCATCTACAAGTCGGCAGACATGCCTTGGCGGCGTGCCAGACGCAATCTCGGCCTGATGATGCGCGAAGGTCTGCTAAAGGAGAACATCGACGGCGAGGCGCTGCTGTGGGCGCACCAGCGCCTGATCGCGCGTCCTGAGCAGCGCAAGATCCTGATGATGATCTCCGACGGCGCGCCGGTCGACGATTCCACGCTGTCGGTCAATCCCGGCAACTATCTCGAACGGCATCTGCGCGGCGTGATCGAACTGATCGAAACGCGCTCGCCGGTCGAACTGCTCGCCATCGGCATCGGCCATGATGTCACCCGCTATTATCGCCGCGCCGTCACCATCGTCGACGCGGAGGAGCTTGCCGGCGCGATGACCGAGCAGCTTGCTTCGCTCTTCGGCGAGGAAAGTGCGCGCGATACCCGCCGCAGCGGCCTGCGTCGCGCCGGATGAGAATCCCCCTGCCCAGGACGCTTGCCCTTGCGCTTGCGGCCTCCGTGACGACGCTGGGCGCTTTTGCCGTTCTCACGCAGCAACCCGTCAAGGCCGCTACGGCGGAGATTGAACGGCTTGAGATTTCCGCCCGCCCCATCCGCCAGTTCGAGATAGGCAGCACCGAGACACGGTTCGGCCCGCTTGAATTCGTGGGCGGACTGGAACTCACCTCGACGTCCCGCGATCTCGGCGCCCTGTCGTCCTTCCGTTTTCTGACCCCCGGCGAAGATTTCATCGGCGTCGCCGACACCGGTTTCTGGTTCTTCGGCACGGTCACGCGCGATGCCGGTGGAAAGCCTGAGGGGTTCCAGAACTTCCGCATGCAGCCGATGTTCGACCGCTCGGGAAAAATCTCCAGCCGCAAATGGGAGGTCGACGCCGAAGGTCTCGCCATCAAGGACGGAGTGGCGACCGTCGGCTTCGAACGCGACCACCGCATCGCGCAGTTCAGGATCGAGCCTGACGACATGCAGGCCGCGATTCGTGATCTCGATTTTCTGGTCCCTCAGCGCGAGTTGCGCGGCAACCGCGGCTTCGAGACGGTCGCCCACGCCCATCCTCACGGCCAGCACGAAGGCGGGCTGGTCATCGTCTCGGAAAAGAGCTTGGACAGGCAGGGCAACATCTTCGCCGCCATCATCGAAGGCCCCAACAAGGGCATCTTCACGGTCAGGCGCAATGGCGAGTTCGACATCACCGACGGCGCCTTCCTGCCGAACGGCGACCTGCTCATCCTGGAACGCAGTTTCTCGATGGCATCAGGCGTCAAGATGCGGCTGCGGCGCCTCTATGGCGAAACCATCGCCAAGGGCGAGATTGCCGATGGGCCTGTGCTGTTCACGGCCGACATGGGCTACCAGATCGACAATATGGAAGGACTGGACGTTTGGACCCGCAAGGACGGCGCGCAGATGGTCTCGCTGATTTCTGACGACAACCACTCCATCCTGCAGCGCAACCTCTATCTGGAGTTCGTGCTGCACGACGAGGCCGAGCCTCTGGCGACGAAGAACTAGCCCGATCTTTCGATGCAAATCAGGAGTCAGGCTGCCGCGAGGACGTGGATGGTCACCGGCTCGTTGAAACCCTTGAGCATGGCGACGCGCGTTGTGGCTTCGCGCATGTGATCTGAAACTTCCGCCGCTACCTCGGGGGAAATTACGATCTCCCCCGCTGCCGCCTCGGATTCCAGTCTGGCAGCCATGTTCACCGGGCTGCCGATCGCCGTGAAGTCACTGCGGAACGTAGAGAACTCGCCGATCTCCACGGTTCCGGTGTGAACCCCTACGCCTACACCGAGGCTGGAGAGTCTCCTGTCGCTGCTGACGGCCGCGATCCTCTCGATCGCCGATTTGCAGGCTTTCTGTATGTCCATCGCGGCTGCAACCGCTGCCGACGCATGGCGTTCGTTCCTGATCGGAAAGTTGAAGATTGCCATCAGGCCGTCACCCATCTGCTTGTTGACGATGCCGTCATGTGCCCAGATCGCCTCGGCACAGTGATCCTGGAAGGCACTGACCAACTCGTTCACCGTCGTCTGCTCCATTCGCTCGGTCAGATCGGTGTAGCCTCTGATGTCAGCGAACAGGATGCTGGCGGGCACTGATATGTGGCGCTCTTTCTTGACGTAGCGAAATGAACGCTCGCAAATCGTGCAGATGTTCGGATTCATCTTGCTTCGCGTGATGCCGCATACGCGGAAGGGGACCGACAGCGGACCCCTTATGGGGATCGGCATGCGCATCTGATCCCAGCAGCCGAGGCAGATAAGGGCAGGAGCGCGAACGGTCTTAGACATGTAGGAGCCTGAAGGGATGCTCGGTTTCACCGCTCCGAGGATCCAAACGATTGTGTTCCCTTGGCGCCGTCTTGGCAACTGTCACGCAAGCGCTGGCTGCGACCATTTGGCGGCGATCAGCCGGTAGGGGATCAGCGCGAAGACGGCGATCAGCAGCTTCACGGTAAAGTCGCCGGTCGCCCAGGAGATCCAGCGCGCCGTCTCGACTGACAGGACGCCAAACAGCGGCGCGCTCTCCAGCGCGAAGGCATCGCTAGGACCGACGAAGGCGAAGGCCGCCGAGAAGGCGACGCCGAAGAAGATCGCCGTATCGAGCACCGACCCCGCCAGCGAGCCGAATACGGGCGCGCGCCACCAGGACAGCCGCCGCAGCCAGTTGAACACGGTCACGTCGAGCAATTGCGCCGTCAGGAACGCCGCGCCCGAGGCGATCGCGATCCGCACCAGCCGGCCGGCAGCCGTCTCGAATTCGATGTAGCCGTATCTGAAG